>DATLMQ010000298.1:0-2592 GCA_035537215.1 Acidobacteriaceae bacterium | reverse complement strand
GTTGAAGCAATCGTCGACCGCATCATCCTCAAGCCGATCCCCGGAGAGCCGCGCCTCGATGGCCGCAGCCCGCTGGACACCCGCCGTCTGCAGGCGGCCGTCAGCACCGCCCTGCAGCTGGCCAACGGCCTGGTTCTTATGGGCCTGCAGGCGCCCGGCGGCGAGTACGTGGAGACGCTGTTCAGCTCCTCCATGGCCTGCCCCGACTGCGGCATCAACGTCCCCAAGCTGGAGCCCCGCAGCTTCAGCTTCAACTCGTCCTATGGCGCCTGCCCCGAGTGCCACGGCCTGGGCTCCATCTACGACTTCGACCCGGCGAAGACCATCACCGACTGGTCGAAACCTCTCCTCGATGGGGCCATGGGCCCCGGCTCGGCGTCGCAGTACCTGCTGCGGCTGATCAAGCTGGCCGCGGACAAGTACAAGATCAACCTGAAGCGTCCCTTCGAGGAGCTGAGCAAGGCCGATCAGGATCTGCTGCTCTACGGCCCGCCACGCAACGAGGCCGCGCGTACGGGCTTTCACGGCATCCTGCCGTGGCTCCGCGACACGCTCGAGGAGACCAAGTCCGAGGGCTATCGCGAGTACATGATGCAGTACATGTCGGCCACCGAGTGCCCGCGCTGCCACGGGCGGCGGCTGCGGCCGGAGTCGCTGGCCGTCACCCTCCCCATCGCCGATGCCGCCGAGCACCCTCCCTCGCCCAAACATGGCGCCGAGCCGATCACAGCCTCCAACGCACGCCGGGCTGTCTCCATTGCGGAGTTCACGGCACTCTCGCTGGAACGCGCGCTGATGGGAGCGCGATCCATGCAGTTCATCGGCCGCGACCGCCTGATCGCCGACCGCCTGCAGCGCGAGATCATCGAGCGTCTCGAGTTCCTCAATGCCGTCGGCCTTGGCTATCTCTCTCTGGAACGCTCGGCCGCCACCCTCAGCGGCGGCGAAGGCCAGCGCATCCGTCTGGCCACACAGATCGGCTCGCGTCTCCGCGGCGTCCTCTATGTGCTGGACGAGCCCTCCATCGGCCTCCACCAGCGCGACAACCAGCGCCTCATCGCCGCGCTCGAGAACCTTCGCGACCTCGGCAACACCGTCCTGGTCGTCGAGCACGATGAGGACACCATCCGCAAGGCGGACTATGTCCTCGACCTCGGTCCCGGAGCGGGAAAGAACGGCGGTCATGTGATGGCCGCGGGTACGCCGGCGGAGATCATGGCGAACCCCGCCTCGGTCACCGGAAGGTACCTCGCCGGGGAGATCGACATCGTGACGCGCCCCACCCCCGACAAAGCTCCGCGCCCTGTGACGGGCCGCTGGCTCTCGGTGGAAGACGCCCGCTCGCACAACCTCCAGAACGTCACCGCCCACTTTCCTCTGGGGGTGATGACGGTGGTCACCGGCGTAAGCGGATCGGGCAAGTCCACGCTTGTCAACGACATCCTCTACCGCGCTCTCGCCAAGGAGCTCTACGGCTCGCGCGAGGAACCCGGGCAGCACAAGGCCATCCACGGCGCCGATCAGCTCGACAAGGTCATTCAGATCGACCAGTCGCCTATCGGCCGCACCCCGCGCTCCAACCCGGCGACCTACACCGGCGTCTTCACCGCGATCCGCGACCTCTTTGCGATGCTGCCCGAATCCCGCGAGCGCGGCTATAAACCCGGGCGCTTCAGCTTCAACGTGCAGGGCGGCCGCTGCGAAGCCTGCCAGGGCGAAGGCCAGCGGCGCATCGAGATGAACTTCCTCCCCGACGTCTACGTCCTGTGCGAGGTCTGCAACGGCCGCCGCTACAACCAGGAGACGCTGGCGGTGAAGTTCAACGGCTACTCCATCGCCGACCTCCTCGACCTGCCGATTGAAGATGCCGTTCCGGTGCTGAAGGACATCCCGGCGGTAAACCAGAAGCTGCAGACGCTGGTGGATGTCGGCCTGGGCTACGTGCACCTGGGACAGTCCGCGACCACGCTGAGCGGAGGCGAGGCCCAGCGCATGAAGCTGGCCAAGGAGCTCAGCAAGCGCCAGACCGGCAAGACGTTGTACCTGCTGGACGAACCCACGACCGGCCTGCACTTCGATGACGTGCGCCGGCTGCTGGAGGTGCTGCACCGGCTGACCGACCTCGGCAACACCGTGATCATCATCGAACACAACCTGGACATCATCCGCAACGCCGACTACCTCCTCGACCTGGGACCCGAGGGTGGTGAGGGTGGCGGACGCATCGTGGCCCAGGGACCGCCGGAGCTGGTGGCCACGGTCCAGGAGTCACATACAGGAGGCTTCCTGGCGCGGTACTATGAGGGCGCATCGCCTGACGTTCTGCACGACACGTTGCCCCCGGCGGAGCTGCCCGATCTTGCCAAAAAGCCGGACAAGGTGAAACGTGCGGCGCCGGAAAAGAAGACGGGCGTACCCACGGCTTCAAAGATGAAGCCGGTGCCGGAAGAGCGGAAGCGCGCAGCTAAAGCGGAGCCACGCAAGCGGCCCGCGGCGCCCCGGGCCGGAAGCGGCCATGAAGTCCCGGTGGCGCTCAGTGAGTAAGCGGTGGCGTTGGTCGTGTACGTACCTGCAGTTCCCGGTCCTGGTAAG
>DATLMQ010000297.1:0-12844 GCA_035537215.1 Acidobacteriaceae bacterium | reverse complement strand
CGCTGTAGTCCAGCGCATTGACGCCGATGAAGATGTCTGCGGCGCCGAGCACCTCAGCCCAGGCGAGCGCGAGGGAAAGGAAGACGGTGTTGCGCGCGGGAACGTAGGTAGAAGGCACGCCGGCGCCGATCTCCCCTTCAGAACGGTGCTTGGGCACGGGGATATCAGCGGTCAAGGCGGAGCCGCCGAAGGAGCGAAGGTCAACTTTGACAACGAGATGACGGGCCACGCCGGCGCGCTGCGCGACGCGGGCCGCAGCTTCGAGCTCGAGCCGGTGATGTTGACCGTAGTCGAAGCTGAGGGCATGAACGCGGTATCCCTGCTGCTGTGCAATGGCGACGACCGTGGTGGAGTCCAGGCCTCCGCTGAGAAGCACGACGGCGTCCCTGCCCTGTCCTGTGTTTTCTTCCGGGCCCATGTGATCCAGTGTATCGAGAACAGAAGGCTGGCACTGACCCGGAACGGGCGGCTACGAGATAATGACAAGGTCTGATGGAAATATTCAAAGAGTTCACCGTGGAGGCGGCGCACCGGCTTCCACATGTGCCGACGGGGCATAAGTGTGCGCGGCTGCATGGGCATTCATTCGGCATTGCGATCTACGTAGAGGGCGAGCCGGACGAACAGACCGGATGGGTGGTCGACTTCGCGGAGATCAAGGCTGCGTTTGAGCCCCTACACCAGGTGCTGGATCACAACTATCTGAACGAGGTGGAGGGCCTGGAGAATCCGACCAGCGAGCGGCTGTGCGCGTGGATTTGGGAGAGGCTGGTGAAGAGCCTGCCAAGCCTGTCCCGGGTGGTGGTACGGGAGACGTGTACTTCCGGCTGCGAGTACAGGGGGCCAGCGGGCAGAAGAGGGTAACCGACCGGAGATCCTTGAGGGTGGGACGCGCCCCCGGATCTTGTAGTCGTATGGAGAAGGGCCTTTGCGGCCTGAGGGAGCACCTGCAGCCCTTGCGGCGAGGCTGACGCAGGCCGCCCTGAAATATTGACGTGCTCTGCTCTCAGCATGAGATCAGGCTGGCGTTCGTGGGCCGCCGGTGGGGGACGAGGTGGAAGGCGTGGGGTGGGCTGGTACAGCGGCTTCGAGGAGGTCTTTGGCGGCCAAAGCGATCTGTTTTGGATTGCCAGTGAAGACGGCAGAGGCGAGTACAACGGCGGCCGACGCGATACTGATCACGGTGTCCAGCCTGGCGAGCTTAGAGAGGGCAGCCTGGGCTGCGTCGGTAGACGAGAGGATGTTCTGGACGGCGGCCAAGGTGTCGGCGAGGGTGACCTCGGCGGCGCGGGCGGCGAAGGTGGCGCCCAGGTTGGCGAGGGCGAGGGACCAGCCAAGCAACTGCGTAACCTCTGGGTCGTTGAGAGGTCGGCCGCCACGGATAGCATCGAGGCGCAGTTGCCCGACCTGGGCGCTCAGTTCGTTGAGCGCCTGTGCGACCTGCTGGAGTTGAACATCGGTGAACCTGGGCATTACTTCACCTCCGCGGAGAGGCTACCGATCGCATCTCGCAGGTCGTCCAGCGTGGCGGAGAGGTGGTGCAGGCCGTGGCTGAGGCCCGAGGGCTGCTGTGCGGCAGTGGCGAGTTCGCCGTGCAGGGTGGAGATCCTGCTCATCACGCGAGCGTAACGGGTGGCGGCGGTACGGTGCCGCCCGAGCTGGAGCACGTCGAGATTGTACTGGCGCTGCACGAGGATCAGGGCGAGCTTCTCGTTTGGACCGGCAGCCGCCATGGGCCCTTGGTAATAAGCGTCCAGGAAGAGGCGCTCGGAGTTGAGCATGATGCCGTAGTCCTCGACCGCGACGACGGTAAGGGCTTTGGTGAGTTGCTGGACGGCAGGATCGGTTGATGTGATGAGCTGCGCGAGTTCGCGGTCGCGGTAGCGGCGTGTAAGCAGGTTAGCGAGCTGCTTGGAGATGCTGAGAGCGGCAGCCCCGGCCTTCTGGGCGTTGGCGGCGAGGTCTGCATCTGCACCCGGGGCAGCGGAGAGACCATCGATGGTCTCGATGCCCGCGTCGAGCGTCTTGCCGTACGTGAGGGTCTGGCCGGAGCCTAGTTTTGCGAGAGCGTCGAGGTAGTCGAGCAGCACGCCCTGATCGGCGGCGAGGTGAGTAGCCAGCGCTTCGAAGGGCTGGCAGTCGGGGCGAAGGGCACGGGCGTCGGGCGGCAGCTGGTCGGCGGGGACGTCCTTGAGAAGGGCGGCACGGCGCTGACAGGAGCCAGCGAGGTCGTCCGAAACCCGAGGAAGCGTGACGCGTGCTTCCTCGGCCAAGTCGTGCAGACGGGCGACCTCCGGAAGGTCGACACAGCCGCAGAGAGCGAAGAGGACCCCGGTGGCGAGCAGGGCGCGGGTGCGCATGCGTGCCAAGGTACGGCGGGGTGGGACCGGATGTCGAGGAAATTTCCGGGGAGGGGTCTCAGTGCGCGAGTAATGTGACTATGTGGGGATGGAGCTTGTTCCGCTCATGGATATAATCCCGGCACACACCCATGAGACCCTTTTTCGTCGCAGCTTTGATTGCGCTCAGCGCGCCCGTTCCCGCCCAGCAGACGCCCCCTGCCCTCGACACCCAGAAGGTTTTTGAGCACACCAAAGCAGCGACCGTGATCGTGCTGGCAGGAGAGGGCGCGGGGCGGCTCCATGCGATCGGGACAGGAGCGATCGTGTCCAAAGACGGAGTGATTCTGACAGCGCTGCACGTGATCAAGGGGGCGGCAGAGGTGCAGGTTCGGCTCCCGAGCGGCGATGTATTCGACCGCGTGGAGCTGCTGGGATCTGATGAGCGACGGGATGTGGCCGCGATCAAGATCTCGGCGACCGGACTACCGGCACTGGCCACCGGAGACAGTGCGAAGCAGACGCAGGGAGAGCCGGTGTACGCGGTCAGCAACGCGGGGGGACTCAGTTGGTCGGCGACGCAGGGGATTCTGTCGGCGGAACGTCCGGCGGAGGAGGTTCCGGGTGCAGGGAGCGGATTTCGCCTGCTGCAGTTCACGGCGCCAGTCGCTCCGGGATCGAGCGGAGGAGCGCTGGTGGATGGCGGGGGAGCGCTGATCGGGATCATCACGAGCGCAAAAGGAAACGCGGCGTTTGCGGTGCCGATCGACAGCGTGGCGGGGCTGGCTACCTCAGGCGAGCACGTGCGACTGGGTTCGGGCAGCGCATTGCAGATGCCCACGAAGGCGACGGAGGCATCGCAGTCCAGTGCGGCCGTGGCGAATGTGAAGCCGAACGATCTCCTGCGTAATGCCAAGACGATCTACATACACTCGAAGACGTCGTTTTTGACCGTGGATACCGTGGACCGGGCGCTGGCCATGCAGAAGGGATGGGACAAGCTAGGCCTCACGATTGTGCAGGATCCCAGGGTTGCGGATCTGGCGATCGAGATCGACCGGCCGCTTTTCACCTATGTGCATACGTTCGTGATTGTGGACAAGAGGACGTCGATTGTCCTGGGCTCCGGGAAGCAAACAGCGTTCGATGGGACGATCGCTTCTGGGGGGCTGGCGAAGGACATTGTGAAGATCTTTGCTGCCGCGAAGTCGCTGCCCGTTCAAACTGCAGCGCACTAGGAGGTAGCGGCTACGGGGAATTCGAGCTGCTCGGAGCGGTGCTCGTCGGTGTGGGGCGTGAAGTGGGCGCGGCAGCGGGCTTCGTAGAGGCCGGCGGCGCCGACTACGACGAGCTCTTGGGACTGGCCGAGGCGCTGGGTGTGGATGGCGGATTGGCCGCAGACCATGCAGACGGCGGAGAGCTTGGTGACGCGGTCGGCCATGGCCATAAGGGCGGGGACGGGGCCGAAGGGCTCGGCGGCGTAGGTCATGTCAAGGCCGGCAAGGAGGACACGCTTGCCGAGGGAGACGAGTTCGGAGGCGAGGGAAATGATGTCGGGGGAGAGGAACTGGACCTCGTCGATGCCGATGACGTCGGTGGTGTCGAGCTGGGGGTAGAGGGTGGCGCGAAGCTCTTCGACGGAGGCGATGGGAACGGCGTCGTGGGTCTGGGAAGAGTGCGAGGCGATGGCGGTGCGGTGGTAGCGGAGGTCGATGTCGGGCTTGTAGCAGGCGACGCGTTGGCGGGCGATGCGGGCGCGCTTGAGGCGGCGGATAAGCTCTTCGGACTTGCCGGAGAACATGGGGCCGGTGATGACTTCGAGCACGCCTGGAGAGGAGGACATGGGATGGGGATAGCGTACGGGAGACGGCGGTGGATTAGGGGGATCAGGAGTGGATGAGGAAGAGTGACCGGTTGAAGGTGACGAGTGGATGAGCGAGGGATCGGTGCTTGGTGGTGGGAGTGAGGAGTATGCTGGCGGTGAAATCTTGTGCGAGGTGAAGGATGCGGCGGAAGTTCTTTGATGTGTTAGGGGTAGCGGCTATGACCGGGCTGGTGGCGACCGGCGCGTATGGGGCGGCGAAGAAGACGGTGAAGGTGCAGCTGCAGAATTCACAGGGTCATGCGGCCGGAAATGTGACGTTTTCGAGTGCAAAAAACGGCGTAAAGATGAACATTAAGCTGGAAAATATGGCGTTTGGAGAACATGGTGTTCACCTTCACCAAAATGCCACCTGCGATGCGCCGGACTTTAAGGGGGCGGGCGGGCACTTCAACCCGACAGGCAAGAAGCACGGCTTCGAGAATCCGGACGGGCACCATGCGGGAGACCTGCCGAAGAATGTGTCGGTAGGCGAGGATCACCGGGGTGAGGCGACGTTTGTGCTGACGGATGTCACCCTGGAACCCGGCGCGCCGAACTCGTTGTTTGCGAATGGCGGGACAAGCGTGGTGGTACATGAGAAGGCCGACGACATGAAGACGGACCCGGCCGGGAATGCGGGAAACCGGATTGCCTGCGGAGTCGTCAAGGAGTAGCGTTGGGCCGAAATAACAGCCGTAGACCCGGGGAGGCAGAGGGGTGCCTTCCCGCCGGTCTTCTGCCGTGGGCTGCATCGGCTGGGAGCATGGGTTGAGGGCTGACAGCTGAGAGTTGGGCATAGAAGAGACAAGGTTCGGGGACAAGGCTGGGGGTCTTCCCTTCCCTCGTGTTCCGGGGCTAACTCCCAGCTTCCATTGGAACTTCCGGGGCCCGGTTTGCGTAAGGGTTTGCATGGCAGCGGCGACCATTCCGGTGATGCCCGAACGCGGCGGAGCAACGCTGTGGGGAGCAGGGCTGACGCGGCGGGAGCCACCGGTAAGACCAGTGCGGCGTGAGGCCGTGCCCGCGAGCTCGCCGATGAAGGAGAGGGCTGTGACGGAGACGCGGCTCGGGCCCCAGGAGCCGGAGACGCGCGCGGGAGCTGAGCGCGCCGCGGCGATGGCTGAGCAGGCTGCGATGGCCGAGCTTGCGGCGCGGTGCCTGGCCGGAGATGCGGGGGCGTGGGAACAGCTGGCGCGAACACAGCATCGGAGAATCTATGGGATCTGCTACCGGTTCACGGGATCGCAGACGGATGCGGAGGACCTGACACAAGAGGTCTTCCTGAAGATGTACCGGAACCTTTCGAGCTTTGATCCGGCGCGGGGCGGCTTTACGACGTGGCTGACGACCTTGACGCGCAACCTGCTGGTGGACAACTACCGGCGGAGCCGGATGGAGCGGGCGAGCGATTCGCTGGACGTTTCACTGGATGGCGAGGAGGATGGACCGAGCCGGGCGGACCGGCTGGCGGATTCGCGGCCGAGCCAGGAGCACCATGTAGCGGGACTGGAGCTGCGGGTACAGATCCAGCAGGCGCTGGCGCAGGTTTCTCCGGAGTTGCGGGAGGCTGTGATCCTCCGCGACCTGGAGGATATGGATTACAAAGAGATTGCGGATGTGCTGGGAATTCCGCAGGGAACCGTGAAGAGCAGAATCAGCCGGGGCCGTGCAGAGCTGGCCCGGCTGCTGAAGAGCATGGAAGGGAAGGTGATGTGAGCGTGGCCGACTGGAGCCAATTCGACGAGATGAACCGGAAGCGGACGGCGGAGTGCGAGCTGTGTGAGGAGATGTGCCCGGACGCAGTGGACGGCACGCTCACGGAGGCCGAACAGAGAGTCTTTGACCGGCACGTGGCAGGGTGCGTGAGCTGCGCGAAGGAGCTGGAAGAGGCGCAGCGTGGAGCGGCGTGGATGGGGATGCTGAAGGGCCATACACCCGAACCTCCCGCGGCGCTGCTGGCGAAGATTCTGGCAGAGACAACCGGGGCTGAGGCTGGTGCTCACGTCCAGCACGATGAGACCCCACAGGCATGGGGCACCCATAGCGATACCGCTGCGGGCGCGGTTCCGGTGATGGTGCCGGGGCGGGACCAGGCTCCGGCATGGGCGCTAAGCTCGGTGATGCGGCGAGTGGGTGGTGTGTTCCGGATTGAGAGTGCGCGAAGCACGTTTCAGCCCCGGATGGCGATGACGACAGCGATGGCATTTGTATCGATCGCTATGACCCTGAACCTCACGGGGGTACGGCTGGGAGACTTGCGGGCGTCAAGCCTTACGCCTTCGGCGATCCGGCGGTCGGTGGCCAATGCGGGCGCGTCGGCGGAACGGGGCTTCCAGAACATGCGGGTGGTGTACCAGGTGGAGTCGCGGGTGAGCGAGCTGCGCGGTGAAGGTCCACTCGCGGAGCGCGAGGTGCCGTTGGCCGAGCCGCAGCCGACGCAGGACACCAATAGTGGGACGACGCAGCCGGAGAATGCTCCAGCGCCGCGGCGGAAGGGTCTGTAAGGACAGAGCAGGACCGACCAACGGGAGCGCGAAGGTGCTGCCTGGGGCGGGAAGATTACGGTATGCGCGGAGCGGCCGTGAGAGAGGAGGGCGAGCGATGATCGACGAGACTGCAGGCTCCAGGGAACGGAGCGGAGCGCTTGGGGAAAGCGCAGGACAGACGGAGGCGACGGAGCGGGTGGCGTTCTGCCAGCACTGCGGACGTCCGTTGACGGCGGCCACAGTGCGGCGAGTGGGATCGGCTGTGTACTGCGAGCCCTGCCTGGTGGAACGGTTGGAAGGGCCGGGGACAGCTGGAGGACCGGGGACGACGGCTGGTGTGGGGGCCGGGGCGTATGGAACGGCGCCGGCAACTCCGGTACCGGGCGAACCGAGCCCTGGGCTTGCAGCGCTGCTTGGACTGATCCCCGGCGTAGGGGCGATGTACAACGGGCAGTTTGCCAAGGGGATCGCCCACCTGGTGATCTTCGCGATACTGGTGTCGCTAGCCGACAACGTGAACGGGATCTTTGGACTGTTTGTGGCGGGGTGGGTCTTCTACCAGGCGTTTGAGGCATATCACACGGCCAAGGCGCGCCTGGAAGGGCTGCCGCTGCCGAATGCCTTCGGGTTGAATGATATTGGCGAACGGATGGGATTTGGGAAGAACTGGCCTGGGGGCATGGGGCGGCCGGTATCGTACGGAACGCCGGCTAGCGAAGCTGAACGGGCGGCGGGGCCGAACTGGGCGGGGTATGTGCCGCCTACGAACTTCGGGAGCGGGGCGACGCCTCCCCCTCCGGTGCCTCCGGCAGAGCCTGCTGCCTATCCGGGGCCGGTGACCGGAGCGTATGCGGGTGGACCTTATGGGAGCGGGCCGTATGCCAACACCTATCCTTCGGGTGGCGGGTGGCAAGCGACGGCAGCGGGAGCTCCGGTACCTCCACCGATGCCCGTGGTAACGATGGCGCCGGGCCGGCGATTCCCTGTGGGAGCAGTGTGGCTGATCGGCCTGGGACTGCTGTTCCTGGTGGCGAACCTGGATTCGGCCTGGCGGCTGAATGGGGAGTGGCTGCTCGCGATCGTGCTGATGGCGTTTGCGGCGTGGTTGGTGTTCCGGCGGGTGGAGATGCTGCGGAATGCGGCGCGGGTTTCCGGCGAGACGGATGGGTGGGGCACAGACGCGGGTCGGCGGTTGGCCTGCCAGATCAGAATGCCCGTCATGCTGCTGGTGCTCGCAGTTCTGTTGATGCTGCAGGCGGCCCATGCGCTGACGCTGGGACAGACGTGGCCGGTGCTACTGCTGGCCCTCGGATCGCTGCTTCTGGTGGAGCGCACGGTAGGCCGGGGTGCCTGGTACGGGCCCGTGGGTCCCGCAGGGACGGCGACCCAGGCGAGCTATCCGGGGGCAGGATGGAGGGGCAGCGAGGGTGAGAGCCGGAAGGACGGGCAGTAGCGATGGGGACGTATCCTCCACCACAGGGCTTTGGCCAAGGTGCGGGCCAGGACTCAGCCACGTACGACCGCAGAGCCTGGAAGGTGCAGCGCCGGATAGAGAAGGCGCAGGCGCGGATGCTGCGGGCACAGGGCCGGGCGCAGAGGGCACAGTGGAAGATGCAGCAGCGAACTCTGCGGCAGGGATCGCTGGTTGGGCCGCTGGTGCTGGTGGCGCTTGGAGGGGTGCTGCTGCTGGAGCAGACAGGCAAGCTTTCATGGACACGCAGTCTGGAGTGGTACGGACGCTGGTGGCCGGCGGTGCTCATTGCGGCGGGGCTGGTGCTGATGGCAGAGTGGATGGTGGATCAGCGCCGGCAGGCCGAGACGGGGCAAATCCGGGGAACTCGGGTGCTGGGCGGCGGCGTGGTTCTGCTGCTGATTCTATTGGCAAGTGCGGGTTGGTCGGCACGGTGGGCCGAGGGCGGAATGATGTGGAGGCAGCATTACCTTGGGCACGAGTTTTCGGGGCTCGACCGGGTGTTCGGCGAGTCGCATGAATCGGACGATGTGGTGAGCCGGACGCTTCCGGCAGGCGCGACGCTGGTGGTGCACAACCCGTATGGCGCGGTCACCGTGACGGGGTCGAGCGAGGATGGACAGGTGCATGTGAATGTGCACAAGGAGGTGTACGCGTGGCGCGACAGCGATGCGGAGACCAAGGCCAGGCAGATGCAGCCCGTGTTCTCTGAGGACGGTACAAATATTGTGCTGGAGGTGCAAGGTGTGGAACGCGGACAGGCGGATCTAACGATCGAGGTGCCGCGAAATGCGCCGGTATCGGTGAGCGCCGATCATGGTGACGTGCGCGTATCCGAGCTGCACGCTCCGCTCACCATTGCGGTACGGTCTGGCGATGTGGATCTGAGCGGGATTGCAGGGCCGGTGACGGCGCACGTGAACAACGATGATTCAAGTGTAGCGGCGCACAGTGTTGCGGGCACATTCACGCTGCAAGGCCGGGCAGGCGACATCTCCCTTTCGGAGATTGATGGCGCGGTGACGCTGCAGGGCGACTTCTTCGGAACCACGCAAGCTGAGCACATCACGGGACCGCTGCGGTTTGAGACTAGCAGGACCCGGTTTGCGACCGCTCGGGTGGATGGCGAACTCCATATCGAACGCGGTGACCTGCAGGCGAATCAACTGCTCGGACCGGTGACCGTGACCACGAGAGATAGGAATATCCAGCTGGACGATGTGTCGGGCCCGGTGCAGGTGGGGAATCGCAATGGGACAGTCGCCGTTACGAGCGCGGCTCCGCTCGGTCAGGTGGAGATAACGAACGCTCACGGCTCGGTGGATCTGGGCCTCCCAGCGAGCAGCGGGTTTATGCTGGACGCGCAGGCGCATAACGGCGATATGGAGAATGATTTTGGGCTGCAGGCTGAAGGGGATGACCATCAGCACCGGTTGAGCGGGAAGGTGGGTGCTGGGGGACCGACGGTCCGGGTCGCGACGACCGACGGGGATGTTACCGTGCGCAAGAGCGTGGTAGCCCCGGTACCACCGAAGCCGCCTGCCCCGCCCCGAATTACGTTGACGCCGCCGAGCGCGGGGGGGTCGGCGGGTGGGGCTGTGTCCGCTCCGCTAGTACATGGTTCGGCAGGGACAATACCCGCACCTCCTGCCAAGCCAAAGAGCTACCGGACCGAGAAAGCCATTACGCCTGCACCGCGAGCGCCGACTTTGCCGGGTGAATCCCCTGCACCGGCACCGCCGTCACGACCACCGTCTTCCAGCGAAAAGCATGAGAATCCGCCGGCGTTGCTCTAAGCTTGGGAGGGCTGGCCCAACTCGCATCCTGCAACATAGAACCGACGAAGAGTGTGATACCGGCACTGCGGATGCGCGACGTGGCGCTTACGACATAGCTGGTGCAGACGTAGCCGTCGTTGGGCTGCAATGGACCTCAGTATCCTCCCACCAGCCATTTGCAGCACAGATATAGGCGAGCAGGACGATCAGGATCATCAGGAAGAAGTATCCGTCCACGACTACGTTGAAGAGCACAAAGACGATCAGTGCGGTGCTCATCCAGCGGAGGGTGTCCGGGAGATCGGCACAGCGGCCGCGAAGCAGGCAGAAACTGAAGATGGCTACCATCAGCATGGCCTGAAGTGGCAGCAGATCGCCAGGACGCAGGATGTACGTGGCCCAGTACGAAAGGTTCATCGCGTCGGCAACAGCGTGTGGGAGCTGGCTCCATTGGCTCACAGTATTGATCGCGATGCGGTGGGTGGCCTCCTGCAGGAACGGGCCAGCGATCATCAGCGCCCCCAGGGTGGAGAGGAGAGCCAATCTGGCAACCTCGGGCCAGCCGCGGCGGCGCAGACCGTTGAGCAGCAGGAACGGGAGTAGGATCCAGCTGAACTGATAGATGGCCATGCTGGTTCCGAACACCAGTGCAGCCCAGGCGAAGCGCCGACGCTGCATGAGAACGAATGTGAAGATCATGGTCATCCAGTGGGGCTGGATATAGAGATCGTGGCGGAATTGGAGGAACGGGGAAAGCAGGAACACCGCGAGGAGGCCGGCTACATCCGCGCGACGGTCGCGACAGGTAGCCCAAAAGACTAGAGCAGCGGTTGCGAGGGTGTAAAGAAGTTCACCAATCCTGAGGTCGAGGCGCAGAGCTGAGATTGGCAGATAGGCCACGATCATTCCCGGAAGATAGGGGAAGTCGTATTGGCGTGTGCCTAGATAGAGCGGAGCGTATGGGTTTCCATGCTGGAGAACACGCTGGTCCGCTTGTGCGATGACCGGCAGCATATCTGAACGCAGGTAGTTCAGGGGGAACCACTTGATCGAGAACATCATCGCGATCGCGTAAGCTGCGGTGACGATAGCGAATACCCAAAGTGAGGAGGATCGGGGCCGGGCAGCAAGGAGAAGTAGTGCGGCGCTCACGATCGCGCATTGGAGAGTGAACGCCAGCGGATGGGAGCTGTAGCCGAGGGCAGCAAAATGCCTCTCTTCGTACAGGAAGAGCGCGCAAGCGGCAACTTCCAAGCCAGCGGCAATCGCGAAGGACTTGCTGGGCTTCCATGCCATGTGCGTATCACGAGGCCCGCGGCGCGTCCTTAGCAGACTCCGACACGAGAAGAGAAATGCTGCTGTAAGCGGGAAAAGCATCAACTGGTGTAACAGACGGCCGGGCCGGCCCGACCACCCATCCCCCACCAAAGCAACTATGAGGACTGCAACGACGTACCATCCTGCACGAACTCGGGGCGCGTCAGATAAGTTCAACAGGGTGTCCTTATCGGTAGTGCTGCCTCTTGTAGAGGAGTTCCGAGCTAACGACTACCTACCTTAAATGGAACTTCAAGCTCAGGCACGCAGAAAAGCCCACCACAAGGGTGGGCTTCCGTGAATAATGCCGGCGATCACCTAATCTCCCACACACTTACGCGTGCAGTACCATCGGCCCAACGAGGCTTAACTTCCGTGTTCGGGATGGGAACGGGTGGAACCCTCGCGGTAAACTCACCGGCAAACTGTCGAGAATCGCGGCGCGATTACTCACAACTGAATAGATTGGGCAGACATTACCTTGCGTAATTCTGATAACTACATGGCTTGTGTTGAATGTTCTCTAGAACAATGACTAAACATTGCGCAGAGTAAATTCTATGGACAAGCCGAACGGGCGATTAGTACTGGTAAGCTACACGCATTACTGCGCTTCAACCTCCAGCCTATCAACCAGGTGGTCTTCCTGGGCCCTTCATTACCCTTTTGGGTTGGGAGATCTCATCTCAGAGCGTGCTTCCCGCTTATATGCATTCAGCGGTTATCACAACCGAACTTCGCTACCCAGCCGTGCCATTGGCATGACAACTGGAACACAAGAGGTTCGTCCATCCCGGTCCTCTCGTACTAAGGACAGCCCTCTTCAAATCTCCTACGCCCACAGCAGATAGAGACCGAACTGTCTCGCGACGTTCTGAACCCAGCTCACGTACCGCTTTAATAGGCGAACAGCCTAACCCTTGGAACCTTCTACAGCTCCAGGATGCGATGAGCCGACATCGAGGTGCCAAACCGGAGCGTCGATATGAACTCTTGGCTCCGATCAGCCTGTTATCCCCGGCGTACCTTTTATCCGTTGAGCGATGGCCCTTCCATACAGAACCACCGGATCACTAAGGCCTGCTTTCGCATCTGCTCGACTTGTAGGTCTCGCAGTTAACCACACTTATGCCTTTGCACTCGACGGTCGATTTCCAAACGACCTGAGTGTAGCTTCGCGCGCCTCCGTTACAATTTAGGAGGCGACCGCCCCAGTCAAACTACCCGTCTTACAATGTCCCTCACCCGGATCACGGGCGGAGGTTAGGATCACAACAATCGCAGGGTGGTATCTCACCGTTGGCTCCGCCAAGCCCGAAAGCCTGGCCTCAAAGCCTCCCACCTATCCTGCGCAGCAATTGCCGTAACCCACTGTAAAAGTATAGTAAAGGTGCACGGGGTCTTTTCGTCTAGCTGCGGGTAACCGGCATCTTCACCGGTACTACAAGTTCGCCGAGCAACTCGTTAAGACAGTCGTACGATCGTTACTCCATTCGTGCAGGTCGGAACTTACCCGACAAGGAATTTCGCTACCTTAGGACCGTTATAGTTACGGCCGCCGTTCACCGGGGCTTCAGTTCAAAGCTTCG
>DATLMQ010000296.1:0-14507 GCA_035537215.1 Acidobacteriaceae bacterium | reverse complement strand
CGGCGGATATGTGGTTGGCGTGATTCCGCATGTGCTGGTGGATAAAGAAATTGCGCACGATGGATTGCATGAGCTGCACGAGGTGGACACCATGCACACGCGCAAGCGGCTGATCGGCGAGCGTGCGGATGCTTTTATTGTGCTTCCCGGCGGGTTTGGAACGTTTGAAGAGTTGTTTGAGGTGCTTGCATGGCAGACCCTGCAGCTGCATGCCAAGCCGGTGGTGCTTCTGAATACAGCGGGCTTCTACGACACGATGCTCGGGTTCCTGGATGTCTGTGAGCGCGAGGGCATGCTGCGCGGGAACAGACACCGGCTACTTGTGGCGCAGACGGTGGACCGGGCGCTCGAGCTGGCGCAGGTTGTGGATCCAAGCGCGTCGTAGCTACGAGGATGCGGACAACTCGAGGACTTCACAAGCACGTCCTATAAGGCGAAACTAAAGCGAAGGAGCACGAGCTTCTCGCTGGAGAAGACCATGGGCGAACGACAGACAATACTCGATGAACCGGAGACGGCAGAGGCCGCGGATGCGTTGCGGCAGGCCACGGAGCGCGCCGAGCGGGCGGAGCAGGAGCTGGCGCGATTGAAGCGGGGTGCGACTGTGGAGACTCGCTCCGACCGTTCCGAGGAAGCTCATGCTACGGGAGACCCGGAGCTCACTGGCATAGAAGCCTTGCGGCAGGACGGCATGATGGCGCATCTGCTGGACGGGCTGGGCCGGGGCGAGGACATCGGACACTATGGGCGGCTGGTGTTCACGATGGTGGCGCGGCACTTTCTGACGGAGCAGCAGTTGATGGACGAGCTCACACGAGACCGTGACTTCGATGAGAATCAGGCGCGGCAGATGGTTCGCCAGGTGCGGGCGCATGACTACTCGCCGCCGCGGCGGGAGCGCATTCTGGAATGGCAGGCGGAGCAGAGCTTTCCGATCATTCCCGATCCCGCGGACCCGGATAGCGGGAATGTCTACAAGAGCCTGCGTTTTCCGAAGGGTCTCTATCAGCACATAGGCCAGTACCAGGAGGAGAAGGCCGAGTCGGAGGAAGCGGGCTGAAGCCGCGCTCCCGGCGAATACAATGAAGGTGTGCCTCTTCCCCATATTCCTCATCTTCAATATGCCTGGCTTGTAGCGGCATCGACCCTTGCGGGCGCCATGAATGCCATGGCTGGGGGAGGATCGTTTCTTTCGTTTCCCGCGATGCTGGGGATGGGTGTGCCTCCGGTGGAGGCGAATGCGACCAATACGGTAGCGCTGTGGCCGGGGCAGGTGACCTCGCTGGCGACGTTGCGCCATGACATCCGGCGCGACCTGTTGCCCACCATGGCTGCTACGTGCGTGGTTGGCGGAGTCGCAGGAGCGGAGGTGCTGCTGCACACCCAGCAGCGCACCTTCATGCACCTGATTCCGTGGCTGATCCTGGGTGGGACGCTTCTTTTCTGGCTGAGTGGCCCGGTTTCGAAGCGGTTGCGGCGTCGCAGCCAGCAGCACCATGGTGAACGCAAGATCGCGCTGATTCCGTTGGCGCTGGCGCTGTTCCCCGTATGTTTTTATATCGGCTATTTCGGAGCGGGGGGCGGTTTCCTGGTGATGACCATCCTTGCGCTGATGGGGATGGAGAGCATGCATGCGATGAACGCCATGAAGGTGGTGGCGGCGACGACGTCGAACCTGTGCGCGATCATCACGTTTGTGGTGAAAGGCGCCATCGTGTGGCACTACTGTGTGGTTTCCATGGTGTTCGCGGCCCTGGGCGGATGGGTGGGGGCGCGCTTTGCACGGCGAGTGAACGGGGACGTGCTGAGGATGATCGTGGTGGTGACGGGAGGCTTCATCGCGGGCTACTTCTTCTGGAAGCAGGCGCATCCATGAGCCTTTCGCGAGGTGCGATCGACCTGGTGGGCTACATGGCGGCGACGATGACGACGATCTCGTTTCTGCCACAGCTGATCCGGGTGGTAAAGCTGCGCTCGGCGCGGGAGATCTCGCTGGGGATGTTTCTGATCTTCACGACGGGCACGGCTTTCTGGTGTGCCTATGGGATCTTCACGCATTCGTGGCCGGTGATGATGGCCAATGCGATCACCTTTGTTCTCTCCGCGTCGATCCTGTTTCTGAAGCTTCGGTTTGACGCAGAGCACCGTACGGATGAGGCGAGGGAAAGCTCCGCCATGGGGATGAGGAGCGGACGATGAGTCACGAGGGCATTCGGATTGTCGGCGCGGAGGAGGCTGCCCGGGAAGAGCGTCAGCCGAAGCTGAGCGGAGACGCGATCCGGCCGGCGAAGGTGCGGATCGACAAGACGGGCGGCACAGGGATGACGGTGGAATGGCGGGACGGCCACAGCAGCCACTGGGGTTTTGCGTGGCTGCGTGCAGCGTGCCCCTGCGCGACGTGCCATGAGCAGCGCGAGGCGGAGGGCCGGTTGCCGGGAGTGGCGAAGGCAAAGCCTGCCAGCCTTCTGCCGATGTATGAGGCTCCGCCGCGGCCGGTGGATGTGGAGCCGGTGGGCAGGTATGCCTTGCGTTTCCACTGGAACGATGGCCACGAGGCCGGCTTGTATTCCTGGGATTATCTTCGCAATGTCTGCGATGTGGAAGCGCGGAAGCAGCAACAACCACGCAGCGGCTGAGCTACAAGGACGCGGGGGGCGAGGCGCGGGTCGGAGTGAGCGTTTCGGCGAGCTGCGGGAGCTCAGGTGTGGCCGCGAGAAGCTGCTGCGTGTAGGTTTCGCGGGGAGATTCGCATACCTGTTGCCAGCTTCCCTGCTCGACGATGCGGCCGTGCTGCATCACCGCTACGCGATGGCAGAGATAGCGCACGAGCGGCATGGAATGCGAGATGAAGAGGCAGGTGAGGCCGTAGCGCTGCTGCAGGTCGCGCAGGAGATTGATGATCTGTGCGCCCACCGAAACATCGAGGGCGCTGACGGGCTCGTCCAGTACCAGGAGTTCAGGGCGGAGAGCGAGAGCGCGCGCGATGTTGATGCGCTGGCGCTGGCCGCCGGAGAACTCATGCGGATAGCGGGAGAGGGCGGAAGGGTCCAGGCCGACCTCGTCGAGCATGGCCGCGAGGCGAGCATCCTGGCCTTCGGGCGGTTGCTCGGCGTGGATGGCGAAGGGCTCGGCGAGGGTTTGGCGTACGGTTCGCCGGGGGTTGAGGGCGGCGTATGGGTCCTGGAAGACGATGGCCAGCTTGCGGCGCAGACGGCGCATGTCGCGGGGCTTGAGGGCGAGCAGGTCGATGGGAGCGCCGGGGCTGCTCTGGCTTGCGTGGGAGCTCTGGCCTGCGTGGAAGAGGATGCGGCCGGAGGAGGGCTCGAGCAGGCGGAGGATCATGCGGGCGACGGTGCTCTTGCCCGACCCGGATTCACCTACGAGACCGAGGGTTTCGCCTCGACGCAGGTCCAAGGAGACGTCGTGCACGACCCGGGAGGCTCCGAAGTCCTTGCAGAGATCGCGTGCCTGGAGCAGGAGCGGAGCTTCAGGGTTGAGATCCAGCTCGGGGATCATGTGCTTTCACTGAAGATAATCTGCCAGCCGGTGGGGGTCTTCTCGAACAGTTCGGTGAAGGTTCCGTCCACGGTTCCGCCGGCCTTACGCGAGCGGGTGAGGTGATATTTGCCGGTAGCGAGGGCGTAGGTCTCGCCCAGCTCCCGCACCTCGACCTCCGAATCCTCGATGGTGCCCATGGCATCCCTGTTGGGGAAGTTCAGACGATAGGCGTTGCGGATGTTGTCGAATCCACGGACCAGGGAAGCGAGCACGGCCTGGGTGTCCGGCGCGTTTTTGTAATGAGACAGGTAGTCCTCCAGGTTGCCTTTGTTCCATGCATCCTGCTGGGCAAGCACGATCTTCACCACATCAAGCTGCTGCCGGGTGGCCGTGAAGAGTGGATCTTTGGACTGCGCAGACACCTGAGGCACAACGGCGCCCAGGGCGAGAAGACAGAAGATCATCGAGTTGAGACTTCGGGTTTGCATGGCGAACCCCACTATTCGCTCTCATCATACGAGCCTTCAGAGAGGGCTGTGGCTAGTGTTTCCGGGCATCCCCGGTGGTGTCGTCCCGGATGATCTTCCAGCCGGAGGAGGTCTTCTCGACGACCAGGAGGAAGTAACCGCCGGCATCGCCTCCACCGGCGGCGCTGCGCTGCAGATGGAAGCGCCCGGTGACGGTTGCGAACTGGTTATCCAGGGGCTGGACTTCGAGGCCGGTAAACGTGAGCGTCCCCATAGCATCGCGCGTTGGGAAGGACTTGCGGTATCCGGCGAGCATCTGGTCGTAGCCGCGCCGGATGGGATCGCCCATGAACAGGATGTCAGGGGACTTTTTGTATCCTGCGGCGAAGGTTTCCATGTCTCCGCGGTTCCAGTCGGCTGCCTGCTTCTGGAGCATGTCGATGATGGCGCTCTTCTGGGCCTGTCCGGGCGCTTGCGAATGCGTGAGCACGACGGAAAGGGCGAGCATCAGAGCCACGGTTCCGGCCAGAAGACGAGGGAAGAGACGAGGACGCACGAAAACCTCCAGAATTCGCCGGACGAATAGAAGAGTTCGGGTGAGTTCGACTGCGAATGCCTAGAATATATAGCCATGGGCGAAGCTTCCGCCAAGACGCGTACTGTTCATGCTGTTTGCACTCACGACTGCCCGGACTCCTGCGGCGTGCTGGTGACTGTGGATGAGCTGACGGGCAAGGCCATCCGGGTCCAGGGAGACCCGGCGCACCCGGTAACCCGGGGATTTCTTTGCGGCAAGGTAGCGCGGTACCTGGATCGGGTGTACTCGCCCGAGCGGCTTCTGTATCCCATGCGGCGCCGCCCGGATGTAGCAAAAGGGCAGCTGCCGAAGGGGCGCGAGGCTGAGGCATTTCAGCGTATCTCGTGGGATGAGGCGCTGGATGTAATCGCCGCGAAGCTGCGCGCGATCGCCGGCGAGTTCGGCCCGGAAAGCATTCTTCCCTACAGCTACGCAGGAACGATCGGACAGCTCGGTTACGGATCGATGGACAGGCGGTTCTTTCACCGGCTGGGGGCATCGCAGCTGGATCGCACCATCTGCTCCAGCGCCGGCGCCGCAGCGCTGAACAGCATCTACGGCACACGGCTGGGAACACCGCCCCAGGACTTCGCGAAGGCGGGACTGGTGATCGCGTGGGGCGCCAATATCCACGGGAACAATATTCATCTGTGGCCATTTATCGAAGAGGCACGGCGGAAGGGCGCGCAGCTAGTCGTTGTCGATCCGTTCAGGACCCGGACGGCTGCGCTTGCGGATAAGCACTTGCAGATTCGGCCGGGCACGGATGGCATGCTGGCGTTGGCGATGATGCATGTGATCTTCCGCGACGGGCTGGAGGACAGCCCGTACCTGAACGAGTGCACAGCGGGCTGGGAAGAGCTTCGCGAGCGGGCCTTGAGCTCTGACTACACACCGAAACGTGCGTCACAGATTACGGGACTCGATGCAGAGACGATCGAGTGGCTGGCGAAGACATATGGGCACTCCGGGCGGAACGGCAACGCACCCGCGGCTATTCGGATGAATTACGGTCTCCAGCGCAGCGAGAATGGCGGGACGGCGTCGCGGGCGGTGGCGATGCTGCCGCTGATCACAGGCAGTTGGAAGCACCAGGGGGGCGGGCTGCTGCTCTCCACAAGCGCGTCGTTTCCGTTCGCTTCCGCGAAGCTGCAAATGCCGGAGCTGATGGGGGCCAGTGCCCTGGGGCGCGCCTCGCGCGTGGTAAACATGAACCAGCTGGGCGATGCTTTGACGCGGATCGACGATCCACCGGTGAAGGCGCTTTTTGTCTACAACTGCAACGCCGCCGCGGTCGCTCCGGACTCCGAGCGTGTGCTGGCCGGGATGCGCCGTGAGGACCTCTTCACGGTGGTGCATGAACAGTTTTTTACGGACACAACGGACTACGCGGATATTGTTCTACCGGCGACCACGTTTCTTGAGCACAAGGAGTTGATGGGCGCCTACGGCCACTACTACACCCAGATCTCTCAGCCCGCGATCGCGCCGTTGGGAGAGGCCCGATCGAACGTAGTGATGTTCGCGGAGCTGGGGCGGCGCATGGGGTTCGAGGAGCCTGCGTTCCTGGATGGCGAAGAGGAGCTGATCACGCAGGCGCTTGACTCCGGGCATGCATGGTTTGAAGGAGTGACGAAGGAGCGTCTGGAGCAGGAGGGGCATGTGCCGCTGGCTCTGGACCATGCGTCCGGGTCAGTCTTCCTGCCCTTCAGTACGCGGGAATGGTTTCGGACGGCGAGCGGCCGCGCAGAGCTGCTTCCAGTACCGGAGTGGCATGCATCTGCCGAGTCTCGGGGAAACACGGCGGCCGCCGCGGAATTCCCGTTGGAGTTCCTGCCGCGCAAGGCAGACAACTACATGAACACGACCTTCGCGAACCTGCCCAAGCATCAGGAGATGGAGAGCCGCACGGCGGGTGTGCTCGAGATGCATGCACGGGACGCGGAAGCACGCGGTATCGCGAGCGGAGACGGGGTACGGGTGTGGAACGATCGCGGCCAGATCCGGCTGACGGCGCGAGTGGGTGAGGCGGTGCCCACGGGGGTAGTGGCGTCGCGGCTGGACTGGCAGAAGCTCTCGCGCGAGGGAACGAACGTAAATCAGCTGACGAGCCAGCGCTTGACGGACATCGGAGGAGGGGCCACGTTCTACTCCACGCTTGTGCAGGTGGAGCGCGTGGTTTCCGAAGATCTGGCGGCGGATTGAGGCCGCAGGGGCAAAGTCCCGGCGAATGGTAGCCTAGAGGTTCGGGGCAGTTCGCCTCGGCCCCACAGCATGGACCCCAAGTACATCCGCAACTTCGCGATCATCGCGCACATCGATCATGGTAAATCCACGCTCTCCGACCGGCTGCTGGAGCTGACGGGCAGCCTGACGGCGCGTGAGATGCAGGCGCAGGTGCTCGACGCCATGGACCTGGAACGGGAGCGCGGCATCACGATCAAAGCGCATACCGTTCGCATGATGTACACCGCGTCCGATGGACATACGTATCAGCTGAACCTGATCGACACGCCCGGACACGTGGACTTCAGCTACGAGGTCTCGCGGTCGCTGGCTTCGTGCGAGGGCGCGCTGCTGGTCGTGGATGCGAGCCAGGGTGTCGAGGCGCAGACGCTGGCGAACGCTTATCTGGCGATTTCGAACGGGCTGGAGATTATCCCGATCATCAACAAGATCGACCTGCCGAGCGCGGATATCGAGCGCACGAAGGAGATGATCGAGAAGTCCGTGGGCCTGCCCGCGGCTGATGCCGTTCCGGTAAGTGCAAAGACCGGGCAGAACGTGGCAGAGATCCTGGAAGCTGTTGTGCATCTGCTGCCGCACCCGACAGGGGATGCCGAGGCTCCGCTGCAGGCCTTGATCTTTGATTCGTGGTTTGACGCGTACCGGGGCGTGGTTGTTCTGGCGCGCGTGATCAACGGGCGCATGCGCAAGGGCCAGCGCATCAAGCTCCTGTCGAACGGAAAGATCTTCGACATCGAGAGCATGGGCGTGATGACACCGAAGCCTGTGGAGCTCGAAGAGCTGAGTGCCGGCGAAGTGGGCTTCTTCGTGGCGACGATCAAGAATGTTGCCGATACCAAGGTGGGCGACACCATCACGTCGATCGACAATCCCGCGACGCAGGCTCTGCCGGGCTTCGAAGACATCAAGAGCATGGTCTTCGCGGGGCTCTACACGGTGGACTCGCACGAGCATGCGTTGCTGCGCGATGCTCTCGAGAAGCTGCGGCTCAATGACTCAAGCTTCAACTTTGAACCGGAGAGCTCGGTCGCGCTTGGATTTGGATTTCGCTGTGGATTCCTGGGCCTGCTGCACCTGGAGATTATCCAGGAGCGGCTGGAGCGCGAGTACAACCTCGACCTGATCATCACGGCGCCTGGGGTGCGGTACAAAATCACGCTGACCGATGGCTCGATGGTCGAGGTCGACAATCCGTCACGCTGGCCGGACCCGAGCGAGATCGAGCAGATTGAAGAGCCCGTGATCACCGCGAAAATCCTGACCAATGAAGAGTATGTCGGCGGCATCCTGAAGCTGGTGGAAGAGAAGCGTGGACGGCAACAGAACTTTGAGTACGTGAGCGAGACTCGGGTGATGCTTACCTACGAGCTGCCGCTGAACGAGATCGTACTGGACTTTTATGACCGCCTGAAGAGCGTTTCGCGTGGCTACGCCTCGCTGGACTATCACCTGGCGGGAGCGTGGAGCTCGCCCATGGTGAAGATGGACATCCTGGTTTCGGGAGAGCCCGTGGATGCGCTGTCCATCATCGTGCACCGCGATTTCGCGTACGAGCGCGGCAAGGCTCTGGTGTCCAAGATGCGCGAACTGATTCCGCGGCAGATGTTCGAGGTGGCGATTCAGGCTGCTATCGGGTCCAAGATCATCGCTCGCGAGACAGTGACGGCCATCCGTAAAAATGTGATCGCGAAGTGCTACGGCGGCGACATCAGCCGTAAGCGCAAGCTGCTGGAGAAGCAGAAGGAAGGCAAGAAGCGGATGAAGCGTATCGGAAAGGTCGACATCCCGCAGGAGGCGTTCCTGGCTGTTCTGAAGGTCGGCGAAGAGTAGGCATCCTGCATCGATGGTGGCGTGCGATCTCTGAACTTAGTCGCATGCCCGTGACGGCTCACCAGCGCTCGTCGCGGTTCCAGGAATCTGTACCCACCGGAAGATCGTGGGTCGATCGATCGTCGTTACGATCCGTAGAGTATCTGGGTGTGGCAGCAAACAGAGGGAGCCCGAAGGCTCCCTCTGTGGGGAAATGGATGCGTAGTTTTAGTGGGTCGCGCTTCCGCTGGGACGCGGAGCCGCGGGTGTCGTCGGTGCAGCCCGGCGCGGAGCAGGAGCACTCGGCGGCGGGGCAGAGACTCCCGAGCTTGCGTTGTAGGCGTTGACCACGGCCTGCGTGATATCCGTGGACTGGTTGAACCAGAGCACCGGATTGGGCGCCTGCTGGTTGCCACCCACGTTCAGCATCAGGGTGAAGCCGCTGTCCTGAGCATACTTTACGGCGGCTGCGCCGACCTTCTGCGCCACTTTGCCGATCGCCTCCTGCAGGTCTCCTTGGTAGGCGTTCTGGGCATCTTCCGCATCGCGGTTCAGCTGCTTCTCTTTGGTATCAATCGCCTTCAGACGGTTCGCGCGCTCCTCGTCAGAGGTGGTGGCGGGCAACGCCTGAACCTGCTTCTTCAGCGAATCGACTTCCGCAGCTGCGCTATCGATCTTGGATTTCTGGGGTTCGAATTTCTTCTGAACATCAGTAACCGCACGCTGGCCTTCGTTGGTAGCGACGACGGCCTGCTCGAAAGCGATCACAGCGATTTTCGCAGGCACAGCCTGGGGAGGAACGGCGGCAGGTGCAGCCGCGGGAGCTGCCGCGGCAGAAGCCTGGGCGGCGAGAGAGGGGACGGTGAGGCCGGCGGCCAGCGCAGTGGCAAGGACGAGGGTGCGGTTCATGCTGTGATTGAAGCTCCTTCGAGGATCGATACCTGAGTTGCGGAGAATATAAAGACTCGCTTCGGCGTGGGGCGCCGCCTGACAGGCTGCCGCACCCTTCCGCTTCCAGTGTGGTCGCGGGCACCGCCTGCGACTGAACCTCCTATGGAAGGGAGCGCCGCGGCGTGATCGGGCCGACTTCTCCAGATTATATAGCTGCCTCGCGAGCCGAGGTCAAACCGGATTGACCCTTTGGCTTCCGAAAAGCGGAGCGGGCGAGGCGACATTCTCCGTTTTTGGGTAGGACGGACCTCGGCAAAGGGGAAAACAGCTGATTTTGAGGCAATTCTGGTTTGGTACAGGGATTGCTTATGTCATAGGTGTTCGGCCTTGCAGCGCAACGCGACGCAAGGCTGGGAATGTCCCACGGTGAGAGCAGATGCCTCAATCAGAGGCACGGCCCGGGGGAAGAGCTCCGAGGGGAGCATTTGTTGGAGGCCAGTGACTGGCCTGTAGGGGTCCGAGGGCCATCTTCCGGGGAGGGGAGATGGCCCAACGGCTTTCTGGATCGATGGTTCTGGTGGAAGAGAAGGGGTCAGGGTTGGGAGCTTGCACGGGGATCAAAGCCCATGTATGATCGACCATGTCCGGGCACAGAGCGCATCAGCGCCGGTGCGGCGGCAAGCCGCTCTGAAGGCAGCGCTACTGATCCAGCCCACAGTGCAAGAAGTCTCTCTCTGGAAAATCGAGTACGTGAAATGATCACGCCGGCTTCGGGAACCGGCATGGTGTCGTTTGGCCGAAGCTGGGTTGGGCTGCGGCGCAGAGAATATAGTACGGCCTTGATCTGATGTCGAACGATCCGGCGGGATTTGAAAGCGCCTGCGTATGATGCTGCAGCTGAATCCTGTCCGCTCGGAAAATGTAGTAGCGGTTCCACGAGCCCCAGAGTTGAAATTGTCGGCACACTGTCCTGTTTGGACCACAACGCCCTACTCCGTAAGGAGGGTCGCGGTTGCGTCCGCTTCTTCGAAACAGGACAGGCGCGAGTAAAAGGAAATAACAGCAAACATGTCAGAACAGAATGTAGTAGACGCTCCCGCGCAGTATGCGGGAGAGGAGTTTGAGAGCGGCGACTTCGGCGGCGATGAGTTTGACGGCGCAGGTGGTGAGGCCGGTAGCGGTGTGACGGCCCCCGGAATGGGCCAGAGCAAAAGCAGCCGGCGTCGACGGCGCAAGCGGAAGAACAAGCTGACAGGCGGCCCGGGGGAAGCTCCGGCTGCAGCTGCGGGTGAAATTTCCTCCCCCGCCGCACCTACGATTGTTATGGAAGGCGAGAGTCTTGCGCTGGCGGCTTCGGCCACTCCCGCCCCTGCGGCTCCGCGGCGTCCCCAGAGCGCGCCCCAAAGTACGCAGGGGGGGCAGGGGAAGCGGTGGAAGAAGAAATTTCGGGAGCGGGACCGGGAGCGGCGGCCTCGTTCTGAGAATCCGGGCAATGATTTCCGCTCGTCGGAAAATAATTCCGGGAGCAACGGCGGATACAGCAACGGAAGCGGGGGGTTCGGAGGCGGTGGAGGGTATCGCCAGGGCGGACTTCCGGACAACTTCGGGAATCTTTCGGCTGGATTCAAGCGCAGGAACAAGGGAGCGCAGCCGAAGGAGCGGGGCTTTGTGGGACCGATGGACCACAGCTACCGGGCGGGCAACGCCGACTTCGCCGAGGCTCCGCCCTCGACCATTCAGCTGCATGGGCACGGCCGCCGGGGCGGTCACCGTCACCAGGGTGACAGCCAGCCGCTGGACTTCTCGGGACCGCGACCGGTGCCGATTCCGGAGGACGCGCAGACGCACATCTACCTGTTCGTCGAAGACCTGTTCCTGACGGCGAAGATCACCGAAACGGCCCGGAAACAGGGCGTCAAAGTGGCGTTCGTAAAGAACGACAAGGAAGCGCTGGCGGAGCTGACAAGCGGAGAGGATACGAACCGGCCGTCGCTGATCGTGTTCGACCTGAATAACGCGAATGCGAAGCCGTTGACCACGATCCCCAAGCTGAAGGCCAAGCTGAAGCGCTCGGTTTCGATCGTCGGGTTTCTATCGCATCTTCAGGGTGATCTGAAGGCGAAGGCCGTTGAGGCGGGATGCGACGTGGTCATGCCCCGGGCCGCCTTCTCGCAGAACCTTCCGAACCTGCTGCGCCGGTATGGCGTGGAAGAGGAAGAGGAAGTCAACTTCAACTACTAGGAAATCGCTGGGTGGGAGGCTTTCTGAGCTGATTCTTTGGGCTCGAAAGGAATTCCGAGGCGGCTTAAACCTGCGAAAAAGAGCGCTCTAAAGATGGTATTTTAGAGTGCTTTTTTGCGCATTTAAGTGCATTTTGATGTGTTGTAGATTTCTGAGCGAGCTTCTCTCTGACTGCGGCGGGTCTAGATCCGGGGCTCGGCTGGATGGGGTGGCGCTCGGGGGTTGGCTTTCAGTTTGGAGTTTCCAGCTGTGAGTTGTGAGTTTTCAGGCGCTGGGTGGGGTGGCGCTCGCCCTTGGCTTCAGCTTTGAATTTCGAGTCGGGATTGGTTTTTGGAGCGAGTTACTCGCGGCCGCCGAAGGTCCACTGGCGGACCGGGCCTACGTCTACGTGGACGAACTGGCTGATGGGGTAGTAGCCGACGCCGCCGGCGTGGAGGCTCAGGGCGGTCTTCTGCAGGGTGCGGGTGCTAACGCCGGGGATGCGGATGTCGATGGCCTTGGCGAGCATGTGCTGGGAGTGCTGAGCTACGCCGGTGGAACGGGGGGCGGCAGTTCCGCCGCGGGTGCGGAGGAAGTTGTTGGACCAGGGGGTGCGGTAGCCGCAGACGATGTCGATCTCGGAGTGGGGGCGACCGAGGCGGGCGAGCACGTTGTGGAGGAGGTCGAACTCGCGGGGGTCGTAGTGGCTGGCGTCCTCGGTGCGGTGGTCGCGGAGGAAGTGGTTGAGCTGGGCGAGGGCGGAGGGGATATAGGTGTCGCCGATACGGTAGACGACGTCCAGGGTTTCGCCGGTGTGCAGGTGGCGCAGCCGCAGCTCGTAGCGCTGCCCGGAGGGACGCAGGAGGGTGGCGGGTGCGGGGACTACGCCTTCCGAGAGGACAGTGGACTCGGCATGGGCGCGGCCGGTGGGTACGAGGCTGGCAGCGGCAAAGAGACCGAGGACCGAGAGAGCTGTAAACAGACGGCGAAGGCGGGACGGAAGGGCCTGCAGGGAAAGGGACATGCGGGGCGGAACTCCGGGGCGGTGAGGATGGCCTGAGGCGGGAATGGCCTGGAGAACCGGGGAAGGCAAATGAAGTTCACACTTCTCGATTCGTCTTTTTCATTTTACCCGGGCAACCCACGGAAGTTCTGGCGGGTTTGTAATCCTTTTGTCGTAGGACCGGGGGTGGGTAGCGAGGCGACATAGTGGCGGGCCTAACGCGGAGGTTCGCGAGTTTTGCGCCGGAATTCATAGCAGCGGAATGATTGACCGGGAGAGGGCGGGGCGATAGAGTTTGCGTGCTTAGGGCTCCGCAGGCTTCAGGCTCTCGGGAATGGGGCTGCGGAGATGAGACCGACAAATGGATGAATTTCGCCCAGGAGGCGCGCCATGCGCTTGCTCCCTCGGATGTTCGGCTTTCGCGAGACAGGCCTGCCGAACCAGAGTGCCGCGCAGCGGCAGATCTTTGAGCAGCACAGGCTGCAGGCGGTTACCAATATCGCACTTTCAATTGCGGTGTTGGCGGGTGTCGTGACGTGCTGGGCGCACGGGCACACGGTGAGCGTGACCATCAGTGCCTTTGGGGCGGCGCTGGGGATGGGAGGGGTGCTGGGGTTTCTGTTTGGGGTGCCGAACACGCCAAGGTCGCAGATCAACATCCAGGAGGCGCAGCGGGTGGCGGTGGGGGCGGGGCCGGCGGGCAGCGTGCATGTGAGCACGGGACCGGAGCCGGCCGTGACCAGCCCTGACCAGAGCGCGGAGAAGAAGACGGGGGGTGACGAGGGATCGGGCGACGAGTCGGTGCCGGCTTCGGGACCGGTTGCGGCTTCCGCCCCCGGCTGGGGGCGAGGTGGTGACGGTGGCGGGCGGGGCGGTTCCGGAAAGCCGGGCGGCTGCGGAGAGCGGGGCTGGGGTTAGCGCGGGGGTGAAGGAGGAGGCAGAGGTGCCTGTGTCAGCTCCGGCGCCTTCCAACCTGGAGCAGGTGGCGGACTGGGTGACGAAGCTGCTGCTGGGGGGCGGGCTGACGCAGATGGGGAGGATTCCGCCGAAGATCTGGCAGTGGTCGCATGCGGTGGCGATGGGCACGCTGGGGGCGGCGGCGGACGAGCGGCGGATTGTGGCGGAGCAGGCGTTTGCGTGCGGGCTGATGGTTTATGGGTTCATTCTGGGATTCTTTGCGGGGTTCCTGATTACGAAGCTGCAGCTGGGGCGGGCGATCGCGTAGGGCCGGGCGGCGGCGAGGCTGGCGGGTTAGGGCTCTTCGGGGCGGTCGGGCTGGGACTGGAAGATCTCTTCGACGCGGTCGAGGGTGTCGATCTCGTCGACGGGCTTGTCGTCACGGATGCGGAGGATGCGGGGGAAACGGAGGGCGAAGCCGCTGGCGTGGCGGTCGGAGCGCATGACGTTGTTGAAGGCGACTTCGAGGACGCGAAGGGGCTCGACGGTGCGGAAGTGGCCGTTGTCCTGGAGGGTGTGGGCTTTGAGCCAGAGGGTGAGGTCGGCGATTTCGGCGTCGGTGAGGCCGGAGTAGGCTTTGCCGACGTTAAGGAGCTGAGCGACGCCGTCGGGGCGGAGGGGGCCACGGACGGCGAAGGTGTAGTCGCTGAGGACGTGAGCGCGGCGGCCGTTGCCGAACTCGGCGCCGGTGATGACGACGTCGAGGGTGGCGAGCTCGCGTTTGAGCTTGACCCAGGCGAGGCCGCGGCGGCCGGGGAGGTAGGGGGAGGCAGCGGCTTTGATCATGACGCCTTCGTTGGCGCGGGCGCGGGCGTCGCGGTAGGCCTGGTCGATGGCG
>DATLMQ010000295.1:0-3454 GCA_035537215.1 Acidobacteriaceae bacterium | reverse complement strand
CAGCCGCTCCCACAGCCTCGGCAGACGCAGCAAAGCCGGCCGCGAGCTCCCCAGCCCCGGCCACGCCACCCTCATCCTCTTCGCAAACACTCCCTACACCCGGCGGAAACACCCCCGGCCCAAACACCCCCAGCCCGAACCCTCCCCGGCCCGCGGTCCACGCCCCGCAGCCTCCGCCCCCGCCGCCCTCACCCGCAGATCACCCTGCCAGCCCCAAAACCTCTGCCGCCGGCACCGGCCTGTGCGCCGTCATCTGATGCCCGGCCAGCTCGCCCACCATCGACAGCAGCTTCGCCGGCCCTGCCAGCGGCTCCAGCACCGCATCCGGCCGCGCTCCGGCCAGCGGTCCGTTCCCCGCCGCCATCACCAGCGTATGCATATGCGGCATCCGCTCCTTCACCCACGCCAGCGCCCGTTCCATCGCCACCGCACTCAACGAGTGGCACAGGATCAGCACCTCCACCGGCTCCCTCATCGCCATCCACTCCAGCTGCGGCAGATCCATCGCCGTCAGCGCCCGGTACCCCGAGGCCTCCAGCAGCCACCCCCGCGTCTGCAACAGCCGCACATCCGTCCCATACATCAGAACCGCCGGGGAATTCTTCATGGCTTCCTCTCCCATAGGAGTACACTCCACGTACGAGCGTTCACGTACTGCGAATCGCGCCTGTACCGACGTGCATGGCTTGCCTGACTCAGGGGCCCCGGCTTCAATACCTTCAACCTACCCCTCCTTTCAGCCGCGGTCCGTTCGTCATCGCACATTCGCTCATTCTTTCGCCCTCGCTCCGGGAGCTTTCCCCGACCGCACAAGAGGTCCGTCCATGAACTCCTTCCAGAACACCCTTCTCCGGCACCTCGATGCCGATACCATCCAGCGTCTCTCTCTTCGCCGCGTCGAGTTTGAGCTCCTCCACGAGCTCGAATTCCCCGGCAAGACCATCACCCACCTCTTCTTTGTCGAAGAAGGCGTCGCCTCCATGACCGCCACCTTCCTCGACGGCTCCCAGGTCGAAGTCACCATGTTCGGCTTCGAGTCCGTCGTCGGCGTCTCCGCTCTCATGGGCACCCGGCGCAGCCTCAACCGCGTCTACACCCAGATCCCCGGCTTCGGCTACTCCTGCACCATCGCCGCCGCCCAGCGCGAGTTCAACCTCGCCGGCAAGTTCCAGGACCTCACCCTGCGCTACGTCCACGCCCAGCTCCTCCAGGCCCTCCAGTCCGTCGGCTGCAACGCCAAGCACCGCATGGAAGAGCGCCTCGCCCGCTGGCTCCTCATCTGCGCCGACCGCGCCCAGACCTCCTCCCTCCATCTCTCCCAGGAGCTCCTCTCCAGCATGCTCGGCAGCACCCGCCCCTCCGTCACCCTCGCCGCCGGCATCCTCCGTCAGGAAGGCCTCATCGACTACGTCCGCGGCGTCGTCAACATCCTCGACTCCCCTCGCCTCGAAAAGCGCTCCTGCGAGTGCTACGGCGTCATCAAGCAGCACCTCGACAACTACGCCGAGTTCGACACCGCCTTCCTCCGATAAGCCCCCTCCGCTGTCGAGCCCGCAGCTCCATCCCCGCCGCCCCTAAGCCCCACATTCTCAAAGCCCTGGGTTCTCAAAGCCCCAGCGTCCCGGCCCCGCAGCCCCGCATCCTAGTGCACCTCGTCCGAAAGCTCCGCCCAATCGCTGAATTCGTTTGTCACCAGCCCCACGCTTTGCAGAAACTCCACCGTCCCCCGCGCCGGTCCGAAGAATACGTAGCTGCATCCCTTCAATCGTGTCCGCTCCAGCACATACGGTCCGCCGCTGTACTCCAGCACGCAGCCCGTCAGCGTGCAGTCCCGGAAATGCTTATCGTCGATGCTGAACTGTTCCTGCGAAAGCGCTCGCCCCTCAATCAGCTCCATGCTCAAATCCATGCTGTCTCCTGACTCCGTGCGAGTGGTGTACGTGTCGTCATCCGCCGAGATCGCACACACGTCCTTGTCATCCTTGCTTAGAATTTTCCTCTCTTGTGTCTGCGATCGAACTGATCACACGTTTGTGTTATTGCACTCTCCGTATAGGCAGTACTTCGGAGGTACGGAAATGGCGCAGTACGCAGGAACTGTTCGCTGGTTCAACAACGCCAAGGGCTATGGCTTTCTTGGTCGAGATGGTGGACCGGATGTATTCGTGCACTACAGCTCAATCGAGAAGGACGGCTACAAGTCCCTCAAGGAAGGCGAGTCCGTCGAGTTCGATGTGATCCAGGGAGACAAAGGTCCCCAGGCAGACCACGTCAAATCTCTTCGTTCCTGATCTCCAAGAATCTTCCCCCAACCGTAAGTAATCGAACACAAGGATTTATCCCCTTGAAGTAACGTTATGGATGGGGCAGCACGAGCGCCCCATCGCAATGCCTAGCCGGCTGTTCCTTGCGAAGACCCCCAAGGAATGGTGTTGCTATCGCCCCTACTCTCAGCAATAGGCTGATCGACAGTCTTCCCCCGCGCGAAAAAATCGCGTTCCTCTCCCTTTTGCAACCCGTTCCCATGCCCCTTCGCGCCCCCATCTTCGACGTCGGGGAGCCGCCCCGCCACGTGCACTTCATCACCTCCGGCATGGCCTCCACCGTCACCACGCTCCGCGGCGGCGATGCCGTCGAAGTCGCCATCTCCGGACGCGAGGGCTTCCCCGAAGCTCTCCACGTCCTCGGCCCGCAAACCGGTGAGATCCGCTCCTTCATGCAGGTCGAAGGCACCGCCCTCCGCATGGATTTCAAGCGCTTCGTCGACGAGTTCCACCGCAACGAGGTGCTCCGCAACCTCGTCCTCCGCTACGTCCAGTCCGAGTCCCTCGTCATGGCCCAGCTCTCCGCCTGCAACCGCCTCCACGAGGTCGAAGAACGTCTCGCCCGCTGGCTCCTCATGGTCTCCGACCGCATCGAGAGCACACGCATGCAGCTCACCCAGGAGTTCCTCGCCGAAATGATCGGCGCCCGCCGCTCCACCGTCACCATCGCCGCCGGCACCCTCCAGCGCAGCGGCATCATCGAGTACAGCCGCGGCAAGATCGCCATCCTCGACCGCACCAGCCTCACCGATGCCGCCTGCGAGTGCTACCCCGTCGCCGATCGCCTCTTCACCACCCTCTACCTCTGATCCCGCCGCCCCGCTCTCAGTGCACCGGAACCCTCTCCAGCAGCAGCGTCACCGTTACCGCACCGTCCACCCCCACGCCGTCCGGCAGGTCGTACACGTAGATCCGTTCCGTCACCCGCCCCAGCACCGCATGCCCGTGCATATCCCGGTGCCGCACCAGGTCCCCGATCGCCGGCAGGATGAAGTCCGTCACAGCCCCCTCCACCCCCGTCGTCGCCCGCGGCTCATCCTCATCCGAGAAATGGAACACGACGGAAATGCGCATCGCTCGCCCCCACAAAAGGGCAAAAGCGATAGCCCTCGTTTCAAGTTACATCCCCG
>DATLMQ010000294.1:0-3358 GCA_035537215.1 Acidobacteriaceae bacterium | reverse complement strand
GAAATGTCCGAGAGCGTTGTCGCAGCCTGCATCCTGTCCAGCTTCATCCTCGCCGCGCGCTCAATCCTCTCGAACGCTTTCACGCGCTTCCCGGACTCGAAATCCCGGGTGCGCTTGTCACGATACGAGACGATCATCTGCCATCCTAACGCAAAAATACGCAGTACGTCTCGCGTACTGCGTATCTATCCGCGCGCTCCTACTCGCAATTCACGCTGTCGCGTCCCAGAAACTCCGCCGTCTGCCCCAGCTCTTCCTCGATCCGCAGCAGCTGGTTGTACTTCGCAATCCGGTCCGTCCGCGATGCCGACCCCGTCTTGATCTGCCCCGCGCCCGTCCCCACCGCCAGGTCCGCGATAAACGTATCCTCGGTCTCTCCCGAGCGGTGCGAGATGATCGACGTGTATCCGTTCCGCCGCGCCAGTTCAATCGCCTCCAGCGTCTCCGAGATCGTCCCGATCTGGTTCACCTTCACCAGGATCGAGTTCCCTACACCCTCCTCGATTCCCCGCTGCAGCCGCTTCGTATTCGTCACAAACAGGTCATCGCCCACCAGCTGCACCGTTCGTCCGATCTTCTCCGTCAGGATCTTCCACCCCGCCCAGTCGTCCTCCGCCAGCCCGTCCTCGATCGACACGATCGGATACTGCCGCACCCAGCTCTCCCAGTACGCGGCCATCTGCTCGGACGTCTTCTCGCTCTTGTCCGACTTCTTGAACACATACCGCCCCGCCGCCTTGTCGTAGAACTCGCTCGACGCCGGATCCAGCGCAATCGCAATCTGCTCGCCGGCCTTGTACCCCGCCAGCTCGATCGCTTCCAGGATCACCTCCAGCGCCTCCACATTCGACCTCAGGCTCGGCGCAAATCCGCCCTCATCGCCCACCGCCGTGTTGTAGCCCTTCTTCTTCAGCACGCCCTTCAGCGTGTGAAACACCTCCGTTCCCCACCGCAGCGCATCCCCAAACGTCTCCGCCCCCACCGGCATCACCATGAACTCCTGAAAATCCACGTTGTTGTCCGCATGCGCTCCGCCGTTCAGAATATTCATCATCGGCGTTGGCAGAATGCACGCATTCACCCCGCCCAGATACCGATACAGCGGCACCCCCAGCGCATCCGCCGCCGCCCGCGCGCACGCCATGCTCACCGCCAGAATCGCATTCGCTCCCAGCTTGCTCTTGTTCTCCGTCCCATCCAGCGCCAGCATCGTCGCGTCGATCAGCCGCTGATTGCTCGCATCCATCCCCGCCAGCTCCGGCGCAATCACGCTCTCCACGTTCTCCACCGCCAGCATCACGCCCTTGCCCATGTAGTGCGTCTTGTCGCCATCCCGCAGCTCCACGGCCTCATGCTCTCCGGTGGAAGCTCCACTCGGCACCGCCGCCCGTCCCCGGGTTCCGTCCTCCAGCACCACATCGGCTTCTACGGTCGGATTCCCACGGCTGTCCAGAATTTCGCGTGCATGAATGGATACAATCTCGGTCATCGCTTCTCTTTCTCTCTCTTTCTTTTCAGATCCACGCCTGCTCTTTCGCCGCGTGATTCTGTGCTGCAGCCGGTCGGCCAGCGCGGGGCGCTTATCTACGGCAAGCGGCAGGCCCGTCGCCGCGGCGATTGTCTCCACCCATCCACCCATGGCAGCGTCCCCACCGGCCTCATTCTAGCAAAGCGGGACGCGGCCTCTCGTGCTGCCCTCCCCGCTCACCACGAGCTCATCGCGCGCTCTCCATGCCCTCATCGCGCCGTCACCGCGCGCGTCCTCCGGCTCTCCTCGCGTTCGCCCGTCATCACCGGAACGCACAGCCGCACCCTGGTCCCCCGCCCCGGCCGGCTCACCATCTCCACCTGCGCGTCGCCCCCGTACAGCACCTGCATCCGCTCCCGCACATTCCTCAGCCCGATCCCCGACCCCTCCCGCACCAGCCCGCTCACCGGCTCGGTCATCTCGCGCCCCGGCTCAATCCCCACACCGTCATCCTCCACCTCGATCACCAGCTGCTCTCCCTGCAGCCGGCTGCGCAGCGTCACCGTCCCTCCGCTGATCCGCGGCTCCAGCCCATGTTTAATGCTGTTCTCAATCAGCGGCTGCAGCAGCATCGTCGGCACCACAAAGTCCAGCGTCTCCTCCGCAATGTCCTTCACCACCCGCAGCTTTTCCCCAAACCGCACCACCTCGATATCCAGGTAGTCGTCCGTAAACGCCAGCTCCTCCTCCAGCGCCACAAACGCCTCCCGATCGCGCAGCAGCACCCGCAGGATGTTCCCCAGCTTCACGATCATCTCCCGCGCCAGCTCCGGCCGCGACCGCACCAGCGACGCAATCGAGTTCAGCGTATTGAACAGAAAGTGCGGGTTGATCTGCCGCTGCAGCGCATCCAGCCGCGCCTCCAGCAGCAGCCGGCTCTGCTCCTCCAGCTTGCTCTCGATCCGCACCGCGTTCCATATCTTCAGCGGAATCCCCACCACCACCGGAGCGCACGCGCAGATCGCCAGCTCCAGCACCCAGTGCCCCGAGTACAGCTGAAAGTACCTCCGTGGCTTGGCATGCGCCATCACGCTCGCCCCCAGTTGCACCGCGCTCAGCAGCACCAGCAGAAAGATCTGCCGGTCCACATGCGGCCACTGCACCGCCCGCCGGATCCACCGGTAAATGCTCAGGTCGATCAGCGGCGAGAACGACCACACATCTTCCTCATCCACAAATCTTCGAAAGCCGCTGAAGATCGCCGCCACCGCCAGGTTCATCGGCAGCGCCAGAAACTCATGGTGCAGCACCGCCGGCAGCGCCAGCGCCGCCGCTCCCGCAAACGCCGGCACCGGCCCCAGCAGCAGCCCCAGCAGCGCCGTCGCCTCCAGCGACAGGTCCGCCGCCAGAAAGTTCGGCACCCGCACCCGCACCCAGATCCCCAGCATCAGCGGAACGCACACCCACGCCACCAGCCGCAGCGTCTCGCCCCGCGTCCGCTCCGCCCCCCGCAGCAGCAGCGCCTTAAACCGCATCGCCCGGGCCAGCGAGCTCGCCACCGCCGCCGCCACCCCCAGCTTCACCAGCAGCGTCACCAGGATCAGGTTCGGATCGCTCGCGTGCACGCCTCTACTCTATGCCTCGCCCCTTCCCCGACCCACCCGCACCCCTCGAATCGCAGCCTCCGCCCCCCCCCGCTGAAAATTCACGATTCGTTGCACACCCTCTGCTCTCACCCCGCATCCAAGTGCCCAGCGCCGGTAGCCCTCGCCCCCAGTTCCGGCCTCTCGTTCCAGGAGGAGTTCCCCATGAAGTCGCACCGCCTCGGCCTTCTCGCCACCGTCCTTCTCCTCGTCGGCCTGCACCCCGCCCCGGCCCTCGCCGACACCG
>DATLMQ010000293.1:0-2081 GCA_035537215.1 Acidobacteriaceae bacterium | reverse complement strand
GGTACTCGAAGAGCGGGTAGTTGGAGACGGGGACCTCGTGGTAGCGGATGTTGGCCTCGCGGCCGTTGAGGCGGAAGGGCTGCGAGTAGGTGATGAAGTGGATCTCGTGGCCGCGGGCGGCGAGCTCGATGCCGAGCTCGGTGGCGACGACGCCGGAGCCGCCGTAGGTGGGATAGCAGGTGATGCCGATCTTCATTGCGTGCGCCTTTGGATCAGAGGAGGTGCTCGTAGCCCGTGTCGGGGAAGAAGGTGCCCTTTTCGCGGTGGGCTCCATCGGCGCCGAGACTTCCATAGTGGATGCGCTCGAGGGGACGGGGGTGCGAGGAAACGGGGGCGAAGGCGGCGAGCAGGGCGTGGAGCTCGACCTCGCGGTGGGAGCGCAGGCGGGTGGTGACGGCGTCGAGGTCGCGGTCGTTGTAGCCGGGGTGGCAGACGAGCTCCCAGAGGCCGTGGGGAATGGAGGCGAGGATTTTGCCGAGGCTATTGCTGTTGAGGTCGCCGGTGGCGGAGACGCCGAGGGTGCCGTCGGTGGTGAGGATTTTGTGTTGGGCGATGGAGGGGAGCGCATCGAAGCGGCGGCGGAGCGGATCGAAGGCGCGGACGAGCGCGATGCGGCGGGTGCTGTGGCCGAGGGCGGCGGACCAGCGGGGCTCGAATGGGTTGCGAATGGAGGCGATGGAGGTCCCCTCGAGGACCCTGAGGATGGGGCGGGCGACGGAGGGGAGGATGTGGGTGTGCTTGTGGGTGTCGACGTGGGTGACGTCGATGCCGGCGCGCTGAAGCTTCTGGATCTGGGCGAAGACTTCCCGGGCGATCTCGTCCGGGTTGACGCGGCCACGGGCGACGGCAAGGGCGAAGGCGGCGAGGGAGGGGCGGAAGGAGCGGCGGTCGGGGCCGAGGAGAGAGGGGATGGACGCTGGATCGGAGACGGGGACGCCGTCGGTGAGGACGATGTGGCAGCCGACGCCGAGGGAGGGACGGGAGCGGGCCAGGGCGAGGGCGTCGTCGAAGGCGGGGCCGGTGGCCATGAGGGTAGCCGAGGTGACGGCGCCGGCGTCGTGGAGCTCAGCGATGGCGCGGTTGATGCCGGGGGTCAGCCCGAAGTCGTCGGCGTTTACGATGAGGCGGGCTGGCATGGACGAGGGTGCGGCACGGCAGGACCGGAGACCGCGGAGGGGTGGCGGAGGGTGTCCGGAGCGGGGCTGCTGGGGCGAGTCTACAGTACCGCGAGAGTACGGCGAGGGAACGGACCGTGCTGCAAGAAGTTGCAGATTCAGGCGGTTGCAGTTGACGAGGAGCGGATGAGAGGCCGATGATGCTGGAGCGTCGGGGCCCAATTCTTGTACGAGCGATGAAGGTCCGCGCGGGAGCCGTACGGCATGCCGGAGCTTACGTATCAGTCTGGGTTTGGCAATGAGTTCGCCACGGAGGCGCGCGCCGGAGCGCTGCCGGTGGGGCAGAATGCGCCGCAGCGCAATGCGTTTGGACTGTACACCGAGCAGGTGAGCGGATCGGCGTTTACGGCTCCGCGAGGGCAGAACCGGCGGACGTGGATGTACCGGATACGGCCGTCGGTGGTGCATGAGCCGTATGAACCGTTCGGCAAGCAGACGCTGTGGCGCAGCGGACCGTTCGATGAAGAGCCTACGCCGCCGAACCAGATGCGATGGAATCCGCCGGAGTTTCCAGAGGCGGCTACGGATTTTGTCGACGGAGTGACGACGCTGGGAGGCAATGGGGACCCGGCGCTGCAGGACGGTGTGGGAATTCACCTGTATATGGCGACTGCGTCCATGCGGGATCGCTATTTCTATGACGCTGACGGGGAACTGCTGATATTGCCACAGATGGGCAGGCTGCGGGTGGCTACAGAGTGCGGGGTTCTGGAGGTGAAGCCGGGAGAGGTGGTGGTGATTCCCCGGGGCATCAAGTTCCGGGTGGAGTTGCCGGAGGGAAAGGCGCGCGGGTATGTCTGTGAAAACTATGGACTTCCGTTCAGGCTTCCGGAGCTGGGGCCGATCGGGGCGAATGGGCTGGCGAATCCCCGGGACTTTCTGACGCCGGTGGCGGCCTTTGAGGAC
>DATLMQ010000292.1:0-4783 GCA_035537215.1 Acidobacteriaceae bacterium | reverse complement strand
GGCTGGTGTTGGCGGGTGGGGTCGAGGTGCGGGGGGATGTCGGCGGGCTGGGGTGTTCCGGGTTCAGAGAGGTGGGTGGTGCGGCTGTCAGGCGGGGACTTCGGAGGGGATGGCGTCGAAGGTGAGGTGCTCGGCGGGGCTGTCGGTGCGGGACTTCCAGTCGAGGAAGAGCATGCCGTAGCTGAGCGTGGTACAGAGGCCGGGGTCCACGCCGAGGCGCTCGCGCATGGATTCGATCCAGTCGGGCGGGCCTTCGAGCTCGGCCCAGACGCCGATGGGGGTCTCGTCGAGGACGAGGTGGCCGGCGCCGGCGTCCCACTCGGTGCGGAATTTTTCGTAGCGGAACTGCGGGGTGTAGCCGAGCTGGGTGAAGATTTCGGCGAGGGCGGGGCCGTCTTCGACGGCGGTCTCGGTTTCGATGCGGGTCTTGTAGCGGGCGTCGACGGTGTCCGGGGGGACGCGCTTGTGGGTGACGATGGAGCGGCCGGCGTAGTCGCGGAGGCGGAGAAGCTGGCGGCGGTTGCGGAGCTGGCGGTCGGGGGTGTCGTAGAGGGTGTTGGCCTCGAAGGTGCGCTCGGTGAGGAGCGTGAGGCCGAGGCGCTGGACGGTGGCGCGGAAGTGGGCGATGTCCGCGACGGCAAACTTCAGCTCGATCTCGGGGGCCTGCATGGGGAGAGTATACGGGCGGGGATCGGGATTGCCCTCTAGGATGGACGAAGCGTGGGCGAGACTTTGAGGTTGCGAGCGGATGTGCCGGCGGATGTGGAGCGGGCCGCGGCGTTGTTGCGCGCCGGGCGGCTGGTGGCGTTTGCGACGGAGACGGTGTACGGGCTGGGAGCGGATGCGCTCGCGGCTGAGGCGGTGGCGGGGATCTTTGCGGCAAAGAAGCGGCCGGGGTGGGATCCGCTGATTGTGCATGTGGCAGGCGCGGAGGAGCTGGGGCGTGTGGCCGTGGTGGATGAGGGGCTGCGGGAACGGGTGGAGCGGCTGGCGGCGGCGTTCTGGCCGGGGCCGCTGACGCTGCTGCTGCCGCGAACGGCGGCGGTGCCGGATGCGGTGACGGCGGGGCGGCCGCTGGTGGGGGTTCGGGTGCCGGCGCATCCGGCGGCGCAGGCGCTGCTGCGGGCCGCGGGGGTTCCGGTGGCGGCGCCGAGCGCGAACCTGTTCGGGCATACGAGCCCGACGACGGCGGAGCATGTGCTGGCGGACCTGGATGGTCGGATCGACGCGGTGCTGGATGCGGGGCCGACGCCGGTGGGGGTGGAGTCGACGGTGGTGGACCCGACGCAGACGCCGATGATGCTGTATCGGCCGGGGGCTGTGTCGGCGGAGGCGATGGAGGCGGCGTGTGGCGTGGCGGTGACGGTGTATGTGCCGCCGGTGGAGAGGGGGGAACCGGAGGCGCTGCCGTCGCCGGGGGTGGGGATCCGGCACTATGCGCCGCGGGCGCGGATGGTGCTGGTGGGGGGGACCGAGGGCGCAGTGAGGAAGGCTTTACGCGGGGTTGACGGAGAGCGGGTGGGGGTGTTGCTGCCGGAGGGGTGGCATGTCAGTGGGCCAGGAGGCCAGGGAGCCAGCGAGTCAGCGGGTCGGCGGGCGCAGGCCGCAGGTGGAGAGCCGGGCGGCGGGGCTGTGGTGGAGTGGGGGTGGGGGGCGTGGGATCGGCCGGAGGAGCTGGCGGCGCGGCTGTATGCGGGGATGCGGGCACTGGATGAGGCGGGGGTGGAGGTGATCGTGTGTCCGCTGCCGGAGAGCGGAGGGGTGCGGGATGCGATTCGGGACCGGCTGGGGAAGGCGGCGCGGGCGTAGAGGCTGGAATGCTCCGCCTCGGCTCAGGATGACAACTAGGAAGAGCAAGGGCAAGGCCGCTACTTCATGATGGTGCTGACGTGGGCTTCGCTGGTCTTGTAGAGGTACTTGATGCCGGATTTGTAGATGAGCACGCGCTGGCGACCGACGCGGATCTTGATGACGCAGCGGTCGTACCACTCCAGCAGGCCGTGCATCTCTTCGCCGTCGTCGAGGACGACGGTGATGTCGGTCTGCTGCTGGATCTGCTTCTGGAAGTAGAAGGCTTCGGCGTGCGAGCTCTCGACGCTGGGGTGGGAGTCCTGCATGGCGTGCGAGAGGGGATCTTCGTTGTGCGAAGGATCGTAGCGGCGCTCACCAACGGGCAGGCGCGGGCGGATGAGCTTGCGCGTGCCGTTGAATGTGTTGGCGTCTGACCTTCGTGAACTCTCGGCGGTGTCGGTCACTTCGGATCCTCTTTTTGTCTGATCGGGTTTGGCCTGATCAGCGTGCGTTGGAGCGTCTGGTTGGCGGAACGGAAAAAGCCCACGCGGCTGGCGCAGGTGTCCCGCTCTGGAAGACTCAGATGGTCACGGGGTTGGATGCAGATACGTGACGTGGGGCCCGTTTGTTTCCACAAGGGATGAATCGGGGCCCGTGAGAGGTGTGCTGAAAGCGGCTAGGGACGGGCGGTTTCGAGCTCCAGGGCGAGGGAGTCGAGCGAAAGAGAACGGAGCAGGTTGCGGCGCATGCCGGCGTAGGCGGCGTCGATGGCACGCATGGCGGATTCGATCCAGGCGAAGGAGACGAGTTGCGAGAGACGGTCGAGATCGGAGCGCTTATCGATGTTGCGGATGCGGTCGGGAGCGCCGGACTGAAGGAGCAGGAGATCCTCGAGGAGGCTGGAGAGGGCGCGCAGAAGGGCGGAGGTTTTGGCCTGGCCTTCGGCGCCGGCGCGGTAGGTTTCGGTGGTGCGGAAGAGGGCGGAGTGATCGCCGGCGCGCTCGAGGCTGGCGAGGAGGGTGAGGGCGTCGGCGCGGGCGGCGATGTACTCGCGGAGATCGAAGCTGAGGGCGCGGCCGGCGGCGCCTTCGCTGAGGCGCGCGATGAGGTCGCGGTCGGTGCGGGTCCAGTCGGGGCGGTGCGCGGCGAGCAGATCGGCGATCTCTTCGGGCGGGAGCGCGCCGAGGCGGGCGAAGGCGCAGCGTGAGCGGATGGTGGGCAGCAGCTCGCCGGGATTTTCGGTGAGCAGGATGAGGTGGGCGTAGGGCGGCGGCTCTTCGAGGAGCTTGAGGAGCGAGTTGGCGGCCTCTTTCATGAAGGCCGAGGAGGTGAGGAGGAAGACCTTGGCGGGGGCTTCGGTGGGGAGGTACTGGGCGCGGCCGATGACGGTGCGGATCTGGCCGAGCTTGATGAGCAGCTGCGGGGGGTCGGGCGGGACGATGAGGACGTCGGGGTGGGTCTGGACGAGGACGCGGGTGTCCTTTTTGTCGGTCTCGCGCATCTCCTCGCGGGCGGCGACGGCTTCGGCGACGGCGGTATCGAGGGCGGCGGCTTCGGCGATGCGGGTGCAGTTGCGGCACTGGCCGCAGAAGCCGGCGAGCTCGCGGCCGGGTGTGCCGTCAGAGGCGGGCGGGGCGGATTCGCGGGGCCGGCGTTCGCACTGCAGCGCCATGGTGAGCAGAAGCGCGAGGGTGTACTTGCCGGAGCCGCGGGCGCCGGCGAGCACGAGCGAGTGCGGGAGGCGGCCGGCGGCGACCGCGGCGCGCAGGTTCTCGACAACCGCGGTGTTGCCGAGGAAGTCCGCGAAGGTGGAGGGGAGGGGCATCGAGTTTAAGGGTAGCGCAGCCGTGCAGACAGCGGGGCGGCCGGTGCAGACAGAGGGGCCCGGTTACGAGGAGTGACGTCTCGCAACCGGGCCCGGGAGACGTTGTTAGGGCTGCTTGGGGGTGACGCGGAAGACGCCGCCGGTCCGGGAGTCCTCGAGCATCCAGAGAGCGCCGTCGGGAGCCTCCTCGATGTCGCGGATGCGGTGGCCGACCTCCCAGCGCTCGGCGGGCTTGGCTCCGCCCTTGCCGTCGAAGGTGATGCGGAGGATCGCCTTGCCTGCGAGGGCGCTGACCAGGGCCGAGCCGTTCCACTGCGGGAACATGGAGCCCTTGTAGAACATGATGTTGCCGGGGGCGATGATCGGGGTCCAGTAGATGACGGGCTTGGTGAGGTCGGGCCGTGTGTCGGGGCTGGGAATGGGGACGCCGTCGTAGTTGGTGGCATAGGAGACCAGCGGCCAGCCGTAGTTCTTGCCGGGCTGGATGAGGTTCAGCTCATCGCCGCCGCGGGGGCCATGCTCGACCTCCCAGAGGCGGCCGTCGGGGCCGAAGGCGAGGCCGTAGGGGGTGCGGTGTCCCATGCTCCAGGTTTCGGAGGGGGTGAGGTTGGGGCCGGGAAAGGTGTAGGTGCGCGCCGCAGCGGCGGTCTTGGCGGTTTCGGTGTTATCGGGCGGGTCGATGACGGGCACGGAGGACGCGCCGGTTTTGCCGGCCATGGGGTTGCCGGGAGCGGGCTTGCCGTCGAGGGTGAGGCGGAGGATCTTGCCGAGGGGCTGGTTGGGATCCTGCGCGGGGGTAAAGCGCTGGCGCTCGCCGACGGTGAGGAACAGGAACTTGCTGTCGGGGGAGAAGGCGATCTGCGCGCCGAACTGGCCGCCGTTGCCGCGTGCGCCGTCGCGCCAGATGACCTTCAGGTTTTCAAGGCTGGCGGAACCCTGGCCGATGGCGAGCTGAGCGCGGGCGAGGGCGAGGCTAGAGCCGCCGTCCCCGGGCTCGGAGTAGGTGAGGTAGACGCTGTGGTCTTTGGCGTAGTGGGGCGAGAGGAAGACGCCGAGCATGCCGCCCTGGCCCTTGTAGAGGACGTCCGGGATGTTGGTGACGGGGGTCTTTTCGCCGGTCTGGGTGACGATCCAGAGGCCGCCGACCTTTTCGGTGATCAGCATGCG
>DATLMQ010000291.1:0-4136 GCA_035537215.1 Acidobacteriaceae bacterium | reverse complement strand
AAGTCGAGAAGGGATCCGACGGCCGCATGAGCATCCAGGTCCGGATTCCCGAAGATGAGCTGACCTATTCGCCCTCGATCATCGTCATGCCCCATGCGGGCGAACTCGAGATCGAGTTCTTCAACGATGACACGAACACTCACTGCGCGATGGTGCCGAGCAATGGTGACTACCAATGGATTTGGTTGCCGAACTTTTCAACAGGAAAGGTCACCGTCACCCTCGACGGCCCGGGCTATTACTGGTATGGCTCCAATGTAGGCAACGATGAGGGCCGGGGCCTGACGGGGGCGATCGTCGTAATGGGGGAAGTTCCGGAGGAGGCCCGCCTCGACCGCCCGCCCCAGCCACGGCCATAGATAGGAGAATCAGTTGACGCAGGAATACATAGACGCACCGCCTCCCGTCAATCTCGGGAATTTGAGCTCCGAGGTCGGGAATGCGCCGCCGGTGGCGAAGGACGTCACGTACGAGCGCATCCTCGAAGCCCGCACGGAGGAGCCGCATAACTGGATCACCTACTACGGCGCCTACGACGGGCAGCGGTACAGCCTTCTGGACCAGATCAACACGGAGAACGTCAAGCGCCTCGCTCCCGCGTGGGTGTTCCAAGCCGGCTCGCAGGGCCTTCACGCGGGTCCCTCGACGTACGCGTTCGAGGCCGCCCCGCTCATCGTGGACGGCGTCATGTTCGCCTCGGGCTGGGATGGCTTTGTCTGGGCCATCGACGCCAAGACGGGGCGGCTACTGTGGCAATACAAGCACGCGATCCCGTTCGATGTCTCGCTGTGCTGCGGCAACGTGAACCGCGGGGTCGCCGTGGCGGAGGGAAAGGTCTTCCTCGCCACCCTGAACGCCCATGTGATCGCGCTCGACGCCGAAAGCGGCGATAAGATCTGGGACACCATACACGGTGACGTGCGGGCCGGTGAGAGCGCCACGGTCGCTCCCCTCGTCGTGAAGGACAAGGTTATCGTAGGGAGCTCCGGCGGGGAGTTCGGGTCGCGCGGCCACCTCGACGCCTACGACATCGAGACCGGAGAGCGCGTCTGGCGCCGCTACATGGTGCCGAAGCCCGGCGAGCCCGGGTCGGAGACCTGGCCCGAAGACAGCGAGGCCTGGCAGCGGGGTGGTGGAAACTGCTGGGTCACGGGCACATACGACCCGGAGTTGAACCTCCTGTACTGGGGGACCGGCAACCCGGCGCCCGACTTCGACGGAGAAGTTCGCGAGGGCGACAACCTCTTCACCGACAGCGTCGTCGCCGTGAACCTCGACAGCGGCGAGATACAGTGGCACTATCAGTTCACCCCGCACGACCTGTGGGACTACGACAGCAATATGGAGAGCATTCTCTTCGAGCAGGACGGCCGGAAGCTGCTGGCGCACTTCGACAAGAACGGGTACTTCTTCGTCCTGGATCGCACGAACGGTGAGCTGGTCCGGGTAACACCCTTCGTCGACCGTATCAACTGGGGCGAGATCGACGCCGACGGCAACGTAACGCCCAGCATATACCCCGAGAATGAGGGGGAAGAGGTCCACTTTTACCCGGGACCGGCCGGGGCCAAGGAATGGACGCACGCGGCATACAGCCCGAGGACGGAGCTGTTCTACTGCCCGGTGCAGAATACCGGTGCGACGATCGCGCGGCGGCGCAGGGAGTTCAAGGAGGGCATGCCTTACTGGGGAGCGCATGTCATCGTGGACACCGAGGACATGAGTGGGGCCGTGAGCACCTTCAGTGCGTCCACGAGCGAGGAGGTCTGGAGGTGGGAAACCGACGGCCTTCCGATGTGTGCGTCAGTGCTCGCCACGGCCGGCGACCTCGTCTTCGCAGGCTCACCCGGGGGTGAGCTCAACGCAATAGATGCGCGCACCGGGGAGCATTTGTGGGAGTTCCAGTGCGGAAGCGGCCACCACAGCAGCCCAACGACCTACAGCATTGACGGAAGGCAGTACATAGCCGTGCCGGTCGGCTGGGGCGCTTGGGTCGAAGGGTTCCTACCCGGGCTGATGGGGGGGGCCCACGGATCCAGTATCTTCGTTTTCGCGCTGCCGGAGGAATAAGCACCGTTGTCTGGTACTGGGTGGCGTAGAAGGTACGCTACCCAGTACGAAGGAAAAACGTCTCCGGTTCGGTGCGGAGTGGCCCCCGAGCCACGGTTGCCTGATTTATAATGGGGACGATGGAGGTGACAATCGGGCAGGTTCGGTCAGGACACGATGAGCCTGCACAATGAAGTCCATACGAAAGGAGGCAATAGCCATGGAACTCCAAAAGTGGGAGACCCCCGAGTTCGAGGAAATCGGGACCAGCGCTGAGGTAACCGCGTACGCCGGTATCTGGCCGGATTCGGAATAGAGGCGGACGGGGCGCCGGGCCATTTGGTCCGGCGCCTTTTTTTGTCCGCCGCTGTTTCCGTCTTGCCGTGGGGCGATCCCGGCTAGCGAGGATGATCGAGGTAAACGGATGGAGGATGGGTGTGTGGGTACGTGTGCTCGGAGCGGCAGCGGGAGGAGGGTTTCCGCAGTGGAACTGCAGCTGCCCTCAGTGCCGGGCCGTGCGCGACGGCTCGCGGCCTTGCCGTTCGCGCACCCAGTCATCGGTCGCGGTGAGCGCCGACTACCGGCGATGGTTTCTGCTCAACGCTTCGCCCGACATTCGGGCCCAGATCGAGTCCTTCTCAGCCCTGCACCCGCGTGGGGTCAGGGATTCTCCGCTGCAGACCGTGCTGCTCACCGACGCCGAGCTTGATCACACCCTCGGTCTGCTGCTGCTGCGAGAGGGCGGTGACCTGGAGGTACATGCTACCGCGGCAGTTCACGAGACACTCCGCAAAGGCACGTCACTGCTCCAGACGCTCGACGCCTACACCGACGTTGAGTGGCGGCCGGTTTCTACGGGGGTAGAGGTGCCGCTGGCGGATGGTTTGTCCTACCGGGCCTTCGACGTTCCCACAGGTAAGCGGTCGCGTTTCGGGACCAGGGAGGAGGAAGAGGGTGTCGTGGTGGGGTACCGGTTCACCGATGTGTATACCGGTCGCGTCCTGGTGTACCTGCCGGGCGCACAGAAGTTAACGGCATCGGTGCGTGCTCAGTTGGAAGGCTGTACGTGCCTGCTCTTCGATGGGACCTGCTGGCAGGACGACGAGATGATCCGGCTCGGCATCGCCGGTAAGACGTCGCGAGATATGGGACACCTACCGATCAGCGGTGCCGATGGTAGCCTGGAGCAGTTGGCCCCGCTCCCCATCGAGCGCAAGATCTATATCCACATCAATAATACCAATCCCATCCTGCTCGACGATGCGCCCGAGCGGCGTATCGTCGAGGAGCACGGCCTGGAAGTGGCCGCGGATGGGCTAGAACTGGAGATCTGAAGTTGGTGGTATCCGACACTGAGGGCTTCATCGAAGCCCTACGCGCTCAGTCGCAGAGCTACCATAGCGAGCATCCGTTCCACGCGATGATGAACGAGGGACGCCTGAGCCGAGGGCAGATCCAGGGCTGGGTGGCCAACCGCTTCTACTATCAGGAGAACATCCCACGCAAGGACGCCGCTATCCTCGCCAATTGCCCCGATCGTGAGGTACGCCGACGTTGGATCCGGCGCATCCACGACCATGATGGAACAGCGGGCGGGGAGGAGGGGGGTATCGAGGCCTGGCTGCGCCTGGGCGAGGCCGCGGGACTGACGCGGGAGGAGATGTGGGACGAGCGGCACGTCGCGCCCGGGGTGCGGTTCGCCGTCGATGCCTACGTCACCTTCGCCCGCACCCGCCCGTGGGTCGAGGCGGTAGCCTCCTCGCTGACCGAGCTATTTGCGCCGGATCTGATGTCAGAGCGCCTGGCCGCGTTCGAGCGCTTCTACACCTGGATCGACCCCGCTGGGCTGGCCTATTTCCGCGCCCGCCTTACGCAGGCCCCGCGCGACTCGGAGCACGCTCTGAAGGTGGTGACGGAACACTGCCAGACACCGGACGAGCAGGCACGGGCTGTGGCAGCGCTATCCTTCAAAAACGACGTGCTGTGGAGCATGTTGGATGCTATCGACAGGGCCTATCCGAGCAGCACTTGACAGGAGAATGCTTGATTACGTCCACTGGACCATCGTGTACCGGGCATTAGATTTT
>DATLMQ010000290.1:0-2493 GCA_035537215.1 Acidobacteriaceae bacterium | reverse complement strand
ACCCCACCCGCAGCCCCCACCACCTTGTCATCCTTCGCCGCAGGCGGAGCACCCGCTTCTCCAACCCCCCCAGCCCCGGCGACACCACCCTCCCCGGCAGCCATCGCCAGCGCCCGTGCAATCACCCGATCCGCGCGCTCGCCCACATGCTCCACCGTCTCCCCTCCCACGATCGGCCGCGTCCACACGCTCCACTCCGGATCCCCATACTTCGCCCGCATCTCCTTGGTCGTCTTTCCCTCACTCTCCCCGTAGTTCCACTCCTGCAGGTCGTCCTCCACCTGCGCCACCTCGCCAAAGCCCGCAATCCGGCACGTCTCCCGCGCCCGTTGCCGTGGACTCACCAGCACCGCCCTGAACCTCTTCCCCGCCAGATACTCTCCCAGCTCCCGCGCCCGCTCCCGCCCATGCTCGGTCAGCGCAATATCCGTAAAGCTCGTATGCGCCCCACTCAAACTCCACTCCGTCTCCCCATGCCGCACCAGCCACAACTCCGTCGTCATCCACGCTCTCCTCAACCCCACTATATCGAGGCACAACCCACGTCCCCTCACACCCATCCAGTGCGCCTACCCGTAGCTCTGTTGAAACCCGAGGACGAGCTCTTCTCTGCCATCAACCTGAGCGCGCTGGAACAACCGTTCACTGAGTACAGCCACGCCTTTGGGCTGACGTGCCGAAGCTACTCCTGCAAAGACTTCATCCCGCATTCAGTCAGAATCGGTAATTGCAAGGATGGAAAGCGCGCGAGTTCGCAAGTCAAATAGGATCGCAGTCCAATCCCAGGCGATGTTTCCAAACCACGAAGTCCACGCCTCATGGCTTGAGTAGTACTGCACCTCAGAGAATCTCAACTCGAAGAGTGCCTCACAGAAGGCCAGCGCATTCTCCTTTTCGGTTCTCCCATCACCTGTAGCACTGGTATAAGCACCGCCAGCGTACAGCGAGCCGGCTAATTCCCCATCAAAGAGGAACGAGCTTGTCGCTTGAAAGTTGCCGTCGTTTGCAAAGCCTCCTATTTCAAACTCCTCGTCGATCCCATCGCGTCGAAGTAGGTCTCCGGTCACTGGATGATTCAGCATCTCTGCCATCTGCTCCGAGCTACCCAGGTCCTTCAGTCTGCTAACAAAAAATGCAGGGTCCTCTGGACTCGATGGTTGGATCTGCAACGCTGGCAAGGCACTCGTAACCTCCGCCCTGTCCAGAAGCTGTCTGAGTAATCCGAATTCCAGGATCCGGGCCCTCGACGCGAACCAGTCAAAGGCTTCGCTGGAACCCACTTGGAAGGAGGCAAAGAGAGCCCCGCCGTGCTGATGAGTTTCACGTATTCGGTTCAGCACGGTGTTCAGCCGAGGATCGCTAAGCTCTCTGCTCTTCAAAGCGACCTGCTGACACATGGCTCGTACTTGAATAGAGGTCGGTTTTTTCTGATTCCAGTCTGGCTTGAGCAATTCCATTGACACCGATCTTAGACACACAATCTGGCCGCGTATGGCCGACTCGCAACGTCCACCACAACGCCTAACTCGACAACTCCGGTGGTCGAATACGTCATAGCCGATCTGTGAATGAGGCCATCGCCGAAACGTTCGCAATGCGGGAATCCCGAAAAGCAGTCTCCCCATTTTCACAACGGGAATCACCGCTCTCCGCCAAGCCATGCAGCCCGCCGATGCACGCGCGATGCAAGCCGAGAAGTTCTCCCGCTAAGCCACCCCACCCGACGTCATAACGTTATAGTCTCCCTATGGCCGACAAGCCCCTCTACGCCCGGGTCGAAGACCTCCTCGCCGACGAGATCGCCCGCGGCGACCTCCTCCCCGGCGACCGCCTCCCCAGCGAAGATCAGCTCCTCACCCGCTTCGGCGTCAGCCGCATCACCGTCCGCCAGGCCATCCGCAACCTCGTCGCCCGCGGCATCGTCGAAATCCGCCGCGGCCGCGGCACCTTCGTCCTCGCCCCCCGCGTCTCCCAGGAGCTCACCCGCCTCACCGGCTTCGTCGAAGACATGGCCGTCCACGGCCGCAAAGCCTCCGCCCGCGTCCTCGGCCACGCCATCGTCCCCGCCGACGCCACCGTCGCCCGCCATCTCCACCTCCCCAAAGGCGCCTTCGTCATGCGCATCGAGCGCGTCCGCCTCGCCGACGCCGTCCCCATGTCCTTCGACGAAACCTTCCTCCCCCTCCACATCGGCCGGCAGATCGTCCGCCACAACCTCCGCCTCAAGCCCATCTTCACCCTCCTCGAAGAGATGTACGGCATCCCCCTCACCGAAGCCGAGTACATCCTCGAAGCCGCCGCCGCCTCCCCTCACATCGCCCGCGCCCTCGCCGTCGCCCCCGGCTCACCCATCTTCCGCATCGAGCGCACCTCCTTCACCGGCGCCGGCCAGCCCATCGACTACGAGATCCTCTCCTATCGCGGCGACCTCATCCGCTTCGTCACCCGCCTCGCCCGCCATCCCCCCACTCGCCCCGCAACGACTCCCGCCCC
>DATLMQ010000289.1:0-2081 GCA_035537215.1 Acidobacteriaceae bacterium | reverse complement strand
AAGAGTTACTGCGTGCTGCTGACGGGAGCGCGGGTGTCTCCGGAGGCGGAGGGGAGGCTGGAGGCGATGGTGGCGACGCAGGATGGGTTTGCACTAGCGGAGATCGACCTGCAGCAGCGCGGGCCGGGGGAGTTCTTCGGGACGCGGCAGGCGGGGCTGCCGGAGTTTCGGGTGGCCAATCTGACGCGGGACCGGGAGCTGCTGGAGCTGGCGAAGGGAGAGGCGGCGCGATTTGTGGAGGCGCCTGACCCGGAGGTGTCGCGGGCGGAGCGCGAGGCCGTGTGGGCTCGGCTGAAGCTGCAGTGGCAACGGCGGTATGGGCTGGTGGAGGCTTAGGCGACGACGGGGGGGAGAAGCAGGAAGGGCGAGACGCTGAGTCTCGCCCTTCGTGTTGCTGGCTGTGATCTTGCGTCGTTAGCGGTGACGGGCTAACTGGCTACGGCGATAGCGGCGGAGAGGTTGGCAGGGGCGGCGGTGTGCTTTTTGGGGCCGCGCTTGCGGGCAACGAGGATGCGGATACGGTCGAGGATTTCGGCCGGGGTGCAGGCGCCCTTGGGAAGAAAGGCGTCGGCGGCCGCGGCGCGGTCGAAGTTGGAAACAGTGCCGGAGATCAGGAGTGTGGGGAGGCTGGGATGGAGCTGCTTGGCGCGGCGGACGACCTCGTTGCCGTCCATACCCGGCATGATGAGGTCGGCGATGAGGAGGTCGACGGAGCCGGGGGTGGCGGCGCGCAGGTAGTCGAGCGCGTCGGCGCCCGAGGTCATAGCCAGAACGCGGTAGCCGCGTGTTTCAAGGAGAAACTTCCGCACCGAAAGGACCTGCTCGTTATCTTCTACACACACAATTGTCTTGCGAGGGCGCATCTCGTATGTTCTCCAGGCCGGTGGTTTGCGGCCTCTGGCGTACAGCGTTCGGTTCTTTACCCGTCCCGGTAAGAGGCGAGCCGTGCTTTGAATTCAGGCCGCAGGGGGCCGTGCTCTGCCAAGTGGCAAAGCTGGAACCCAGCGGGGCTACGGGCTGACGTTCCGGCGGCGACACACGGGGGGACCGTGAGGGGCCGCACGGGAGCGATCGCACGCGGAGAGGCCCCGACAGAGGCGTCTCCACTTGCGTTTCGCCGAGCACCGGCGCAGGTGTGGAAAAGCGGTGTCTTTCGACACCTGCCTGTGAACCACACACTGCGGTCCGGCGCACGGCTCTCCCGTCCGCCGGTCGGCCGCCGGCTCGTATGAGCCGAGGACCGCGTAGAGGCGGCGAAGAACAGACCGGGCTCCAGCAACGGCGGCGGGCTTTTTGGCCGCGGGACGGTGCTGGTGCGAGCGATGGTGCTCTCCCGGTTCAGCGCTAAATTGTCAGAAAATCAGGCGAAAAACATTCACCGCCAGGAACTGAGTCCAGAGGCGATTTGCTGAGCATAGAGAGGGGAACCTCGCAGAGCAACCGCGAAACTAAAGCGAAAACGCATCCACTTTCGAACCGGGCATCCACCGGCCGATGTGGAGTGCCCGTCCCTGTTGGGGTTTGAAGGTTGGGTGCCTGTGTAAATGTCTGTTAAAAGGGGCGCCGAATTGTGCCACGTGCAACAGGGATGGTGCTGCCGGCTACGGTGATGGAGCTGACGCCCTCTCCTGAGGAGACGGCTCGGGTGACGATTCGACTCGGACGCTGGATCTCAATTCCTTGATGCAGAACGACTTCCTGACCGGAAGGAGCCCAGCCATGGCGCACGAGCCAGCTGATCGCGCAGCCCGCGGCGGAGCCCGTGGCGGGATCTTCACCGGCATAGAACTGCATGCGGGAGCGCCAGATGGGAGTTCCTGCGGTGCTCGCGGCTGCCTCCTCCGGGGCGAGGCAATAGAACCAACGGGTCTTGTGCGCGGCGAGCCAGGCGCATGCCGGGGCCTGGGGAATGGCGAGCCGGGTGAGCGCCTCCGGCCGCAGGGCGACGATGCAGAAGGGGTTGCCGGTGGAGACGGTCTGCGGGATCGCGCCCTCGAGCAGATCCTGCACCCCGAGCCCCAGCAGGGGCGCGATCTCGGAAGGATCGTACTGCGGGCCGAAGACGGCGTCGTTCTGCCACA
>DATLMQ010000288.1:0-2228 GCA_035537215.1 Acidobacteriaceae bacterium | reverse complement strand
CCTCCCGGCGTGCGTGATCGATGAGCTTCGCGAGGCGCTCCAGCTCCGCCGCGGACGGACGGGCGTCCTCGATCAGTGCGTTGACCACCTGCTCCGGGCTCCCGTTGAAAAAGGTGCGGAGCAGGTGCTGGAGCGCGTTCGTTCGCGCCCGGCTGCGCGGCGTTGTGGGCCTGTAAACGTAGCGCTTCCCATCCATCTCGTGCGCCAGCTCGCCCTTTTCCTCCAGCAGGCGGAGCGCGGCGCGCACGGCGGAGTACGTGGGCGGGTCCGGCAGGTCGTCCAGCACGTCCGCCGCCGTGGCTTTCGCGCGGCGGTAGACGATGTCCATGATCTGCCGCTCGCGGCGGCTGAGCTCGTTGCTGGCCTGCGGATCCATGCCGTGGTGCCGGGGAAGTGCGGGAGAACGCGGAGAGGTGCTGAAGTTTCAGCACGTACGCGTCCGTTGTCAAGCTCCGCGAGTCCGCGGTGTCCGCCGCCGGTGACGTACGGGCCTTTGCCACCGGGCACCGCGGATTCGACTTCTACAGAGGGCGTCGCCGAACCTGCCCTGAACGGATCCTCCGATCGTCATCCTGAGGGCGCGCCCGCACCTGGCCCGAACGTGCGCGGAGGGCCAAGCGCGACCGAAGGATCTTGCTCGCGGCATGCGGACTCGGTCCCCGTGTGCGTGGGCCGGCCCCTTGTTTTGCACGCAAGATCCTTCGGTCGCCGCCATGGATCGTGCACCGGCAAGGGTTTGCGCGGCGGCTCCCTCAGCTCGACTTTGGCCTTTTGGAGCCAGCTATTCCACATTGCGCTCAGAAGTTTACATTGGGTGCATGTGTTTACCACTCTCAGCTGCCGCAGCGGGATGGAGCGAGTTCGAGGCGCTCCTCCTGTCGTTCGCTCCGCTCTTCACCCAGCCTAGCTTCGGCAATGCGCGCCAACTGGTGATCGGCGCTCTGCTCTCACCCGGCAGGCGCACCGTCACCGCTGCGCTGCGCATCTCGGGGCTTGAAGCGAAGCGCACGTTCACCAACTATCACCGCGTGCTTTCCCGCGCCCGATGGAGCGCGCGGCAGGCTAGCCACATCCTTCTCATGCTGCTTCTGGTCGCGTTTGCCCTTCGCGGCCCGATCGTCCTGGGCCTCGATGAGACCATCGAGCGGCGCTGGGGCAAGAAGATCCAGAAGCGCGGCATCTACCGAGACCCCGTACGCTCCAGCCGCGGACACTTCGTCAAGGCCAGCGGCCTGCGCTGGATCTGCGTGATGCTGCTGGTCCGGGTGCCCTTCGCCGAGCGTGTGTGGGCCCTCCCCTTCCTGACGGCGCTGGCCCCGTCCGAACGCTTTGCTCAGCAGCAGGGCATCCGTCACAAGACCATCACCGACTGGGGGCGGCAGCTGATCAAGCAGGTCCGGCGATGGGTGGCCGAGCGCAGGATCATCCTGGTCTGCGACAGCACCTACGCCGCCTACGACTTCCTGGCGGGCCTGCGCGACTACGTTACCGTCATCACCCAGATGCGCCTGGACAGCGGGCTCTACGCTCCCCCGCCCGAACCGCCCCCGGGAAAGCGCGGACGCAAGCGGATCAAGGGCGATCGCCTGCCCAGCTTGGGCGAGAGACTGCACGATCCCAACACAGTCTGGCAGCGCATCCGCCTGCGCGCCTGGTACGGCCGCACCGAGAAGTGCGTCGAGATCACCTCGTTCACCGCCATCTGGTACTACAAGGGCAAGCCGCCCATCCGCGGGCGCTTCGTACTCGTCCGCGATCCCGAGGGGCTGCTGGAGCCGCGCGCCTACCTCTGCACGGACGCATCGCTCCGGCCCACCCGCATCCTGTCCTACTTCGTACGACGGTGGCAGATGGAGGTCACCTTTGCGGAGTGCCGGCGCCACCTCGGCGTGGAGACTCAGCGGCAGTGGTCGCGGCTCGCCATCGACCGCACGACGCCCGTTCTGCTGGGCCTCTTCTCCGTCGTGAGCCTCCTCGCCCAGCGTCTCCACGGGACCGGAGAACTCGCACCGCGGCAGGCGGCGTGGTACTCCAAGCGGACGCTCTCATTCAGCGACGCGATCGCGGCCGTACGGCGTCGGCTCTGGCTCCACGAGAATATTTCCTACTCACGGAACGACCCCGAGCATCCCTTTATTCCTGACCAGCTGCTCCACCGGTGGGCCGACGCGCTCGCCTATGCCGCTTGAATGGCCAAAGTCGAGCTGAGGTCGGCGCCGGCTCGATCC
>DATLMQ010000287.1:0-5651 GCA_035537215.1 Acidobacteriaceae bacterium | reverse complement strand
TGTAAACGTGGGCGGTGGGGCCGGAGGCTTTGAAGACTTTGTCTAGGTCGCGGGCGGCGGCGGTGAAGCGCTGATCGTAGTCAGGCTCGCCGCCAAGACCGGCGACCGTGATGTAGAACACGGCCGCGTGAGCTCGGAGGGTGAGGGCAGCGATGGTGGCGAGCAACAGGAGGCGCTTCATACGACACCCCACTTGCGGCGGAGGAGCCACTCGGCCAGGGGGAGGGCGAGGAGAACGAGGAAGACGATGGGGAGGTTCCACAGCTCCTTGGTGCTGCGGACGGAGATGCCGGCCTCGGAGTAGGAGATGTCGCGAGGGAGGTCTTTGAGATCCGAGGCGTTCCAGTAGCGGCCACCGGTTTGCGAGGAGAGCTGCTCGAGGAGGCGGCGATCCTGTGCGGTGTGGAAGTTCTCGCCGACGCCGTCTTCGCGCTGGAAGGTGACGACATCGCGGCCGAGCTCGCGGGAGGAGGAGCCGGCGGAGTTCGCGGTGAACTCGGCGATGTATCCGCCGGGCTTTTCGGCGGTCCAGTCGGCGCGAAAGAGGCCGGGGGTCTCCTGCGAGGGCTGGAGATCGACGATGGCGTTGATGCCCTGGGGACCGACGATATGGGCGGTGACGTGGGCGTCGGCCGCGGGCTGGAACTGCGGATCGCGGACGTTTGCGGAGAGCTGGACGTGGCCTCCGTCGAGGAGGGTGCGGTCGGGGATGGAGGCGGAGACCGGACCGGGCGAGTCGACGACCAGCCAGCGGAGGAGCTGCTGCCAGAAGAGGTCGTGCGAGGGATCGCCGAGGGCTTCGCTCATCTGCCAGCGCCAGGTGCCGCCGGTGGCGAGGACAGCCGTGCGGCCGTGGCCATAGTTCTGGGTGATGAGCAGGGGCAGCTTGCGGCGGCCGGCGTTCATCTCGGCGAGTACGGTGGCTCCGGGTTTGGGAGAGCCGGGGTCCTCGTAGTCGGCGAGGTAGGCGAGTTTCTTCCAGCGCTGCGAGTTCTTTCCGGGGTCGTCGAGGAGGCGGGTGATGGGGGAGTCCATGCCGGCGGCGGTGAGCTCGACGGTGGCGGCGTTGCGGTGGAAGCTGCTGCGGCCGGGAGGGAGGAAGGTGGGGAGGAGCTCGCTGAGGCTGGAGGCTCCCCAGCCGCCGTCGCTGAGGGCGGAGCGGCCGCCGAGGAAGAGGATGCCGCCGCCGCGGCGATCGACGTACTCGCGGAGGAGCTCCTGCTGGAGGGGCGTGAAGTAGTCGGCGTCCACGGAGCCGATGATGATGCCGGCATAGCCGAAGAGATCTTCGGGGCGGAGCGGGAAGCCTTCGGCGAGCTCGGCGGGATTGCCGATGCCCTGGCGGTAGATCTTGTTTTCGCTGGTGCGGAGCATGGAGACGACCTGGACGGTGGGGTCGTCGTCTTCGGCGCGGCGGATGAACTTGTACTCCCAGCGGGGCTCGCCTTCGATGTAGAGGATGCGCCGTTTGGCATCGCTGACGAGGACAGGGCGAGCGAGAGCGTTGTTGGCGGTGTTCTCCTCTGCGGGCAGGGGATCGAGGCCGAAGCGGAGGGTCTTGGCGGCCGCGCTGCCGGCGGGGAAGAAGACGGCTTCGGTCTGGATGACGCCATCAGGCAGAAGAGAGATCTCGCGGGCGGCGAGCAGGCGGGTTCCGTCGCGGACGGTGAGGGTGGCCTTCTGTCCGGCGAAGCCGTGCTGGATGAAGCTGACAGTGGCGGTGACGCGGGCGTTGGCGATCGCGGTGGCGGGGGCGCTGACGTCTTCCACTTCGATGTCGTGGCCGGGCTGAGGGCGGCCGAAGCCGACCGTGTGCACGGGCAGGCGGCGGTTGCGAAGGGACTGCATGGCGTCGAGGCTGAGGGCGGAGCCGCCGATGCCGACGGTGTTCTCGCCACCGTCGGTGAGCAGGACGACGGCGCCGACGGGGAGGTCGGCTGTTTCCGTGGCGAACTGCTGGAGGGCGTCGCCGATGTGGGTGGCGGTCTGGGTGGGGGCCACGTTCTTCAGATCATCGACGCGGGTGAGATGGCTGTCGAGACGGTAGAGGCGCGTCTGAAAGCGTTTGGCGAGGCCGGAGAGGACGCCGTCGTTGAGGGCTTTGAGGGCGGCGGCTTCGCGGGGTTTGCCGTCGGCGTCCGCGATGCTCATGCTTCGCGAGTCATCCACGATCACGGCGATGATGTTCTGCTGCGAACTCAATTCAGCCACCCTTATGGCGGGCTGCCAGAGCAGGAGGAGCAGAAGCGCGAGGAGCGTCGACTGCATGCCCCAGAGTACCCAGACTCTCCATCCTTTCAGCTTGGGAAGAGCATCGCGCAGGCGGGAGCGAATAGCCAGCGCCAAGCCGCAGGCGACGGTGAGGATGAGGAGAATCAGCAGCCATCGCGGCCATGTTCCAAGCAGGACGAAGTGTCCCTTTGTGAAGACGGGCGCGGGATAGCGGAAGAGGAACTGAAACATACCTGCCTGGCAGCCCTCCCTTGCGAAACTTGGATCTGGTTACGAACGTTGACGCATCTGCCGGGAGTTTTGATGGAGCCGGACAGGGGCGCCGCGACGGCTTCAATGCGTCATGCCGTAGAGGATGTAATCGAGACCGACGCGAAACGCCATGGACGCAAACGGCTCGGGGTAGTTGGGATCGTCGGCCCATTCCCAAGCGTCGCCGAGATGCATGTTGTGGCAGATGGCGACGACGATGCGGCCTTTTTCGTCGCGGATGGCGCGCCATTTCGGCTGATAGCCGTCCTTTTCGTAGGTGCGTCCGGTGCGGATCCACTGTTCGCCGGGGATCTGCATCTTGTCGTCGACGTCATAGAGGGTGTGGAAGATCTCGTCGCCGCTCTGAAGGTCTTCGATGGGGCGGTCGGGGAGGACCTGGCGCATGCCGCGCATGAAGTTCTCCCAGTCTTCGGTGCCGTGGAAGTCGTCGACCATGAGGAAGCCGCCTTTGAGGAGGTATTCGCGGAGGCGTTTGGCTTCGGCGTCAGTGAAGCTCCATTGCTGCACCTGGACGGCGTAGATCCAGGGGAAGTTGAAGATGTCATCGGAGTCGAGCCGGACGACCTGCTCGGTGGGGCGACCGTCGATGCGGGTGAGGCGATGCATGGCGATGAGGAACTGGCGGTCGGCCTTGGGGTAGTCGCGGGACCAGGCGTTGCGTCCCCAGTAGCCGCGGCCGTAGCCGAAGCCGCTATAGCTCTGCGTGTTGGGGGTAAAGGCGAGGCGGGACCAGTAGAACTCGGCCTTGATGTTGGAGGGAGAGTCGTCGTTGCCGAAGCCGAAGTCCGCAACGCGCTGCAGAGCGCGCACACCGGCGCTACAGGCGAGAACCGCGAGCATCACGAGCGCGAGGCGCGAGCGCTTCATCGGAGGGACCTCCGCAGGAGGCAGGTGGGCCGAGAGTACCAGAACCGCTGCGTTGCTGGCTTATATAGACGGACAGGAGCGCCGCTGGTTGCGGGAGGGAAGGGCGGAAGGCATGCTTGTCGGGCCGATCCTCGCGTGAGACTATGCACCCAGCCCCGTAAGGGAGCGGGCGCACGTTCTTGCGGGAGCACGTGTGAAGCGACGCAATTTCATGAAGCTCGGCGGTATGGCCCTGGCGCAGGGCTGGGCGGCGTCCGCGGCGGCGGGAGTGCCGCTGCCGGGACAGGCGATGCCTGGGCCGCAGGGGATGGCGGCAGCGCCGGAGGGCAAGGCGGACGTGACGCTGAGGATCGCTCCAGTGGCGGTGGAGCTGGACCGGGCGCACATCATCTCCACGACGGGGTACAACGGGACGGCTCCAGGGCCGGTGCTGCGGCTGCGCGAAGGCAAGCCGGTGACGGTGGAGGTGATCAACGATACGGACACGCCGGAGCTGGTGCACTGGCACGGGATGCTGATTCCACCCGAGGTGGATGGAACGGAGGAGGAGGGATCGCCGCCGGTTCCGCCGCATGGCCGACGCCGATTTCAGCTGACGCCGGGGCCGGCGGGCACGCGCTGGTACCACTCACATGCGATGGCGATGGACGATCTGCACAAGGGGGCGTACACGGGGCAGTTCGGGTTTGTGCTGGTGGAGGGCGGAAACGATCCGGGGCACTACGACCAGGAGCTGTTCCTGGCGCTGCGCGACTGGGAGCCGTTTTTCACGGCGACGATGGAGGACAACGACGATGACACGCACGACGGTCCTCTGCTGGAGAAGCCGGCGACGCTGAACACGGATCCGAACGGGCTGGAGGTGGGGTCGATGACGTACTCGATCAACGACAAGGCGCTGGGATCGGGCGAGCCTATCCGGGTGAAGGAGGGCGACCGGCTGCTGGTGCACCTGCTGAACGCGAGTGCGATCGAGAATCGGCGGGTGGCGCTGGCGGGGCACAAGATGAGAGTGGTGGCGCTGGATGGGAATCCGGTGCCTTCGCCGCAGACGCTGGACTCGGTGTTTCTCGGGGCGGGCGAACGGGTGGATGTGGTGATCGAGATGCGGAACCCCGGGGTGTGGATCCTGGGGTCGACCGAGGAGATAGTGCGGAAGTCCGGGCTGGGTGTGGTGGTGGAGTATGCCGGGCAGCACAAGCAGGCGCAGTGGGTGGACCCGAAGAAGGCTCCGTGGGACTATGCGATCTTCGGTGCGGCTAGCTCGACCTCGCGGCCGCCGGAGCAGACGATCGAGACGACGTTTGAGAAGATTCCGGGCGGCGCGGGCAAGTTCAACTCATGGCTGGTGAACGGAAAGCCGTTTCCGCGGGACCGCGAGTTTGTGCTGCAGAAGGGGACGCGGTACCGGCTGGTGATGCGCAATCGGACCGACGATGCTCATCCAATGCATCTGCACAGGCACCTCTGGGAGCTTGTGGAGGTGAATGGGAAGAAGATGGCGGGGATCATCAAGGATACGGTCGTGGTGCCGTACTACGGGCGCGCGGTGGTGGACTTCACGGCGGATCAGCCGGGGCTGTCGCTGTTTCACTGCCACATCCAGCAGCATATGGATTATGGATTCAAGGCGCTGTTCCGGTATGCGTGAGGAGCGAGGTTGCTTGCCCGGAGGGATGAGACGTCTCAGCAAGGCAAGAGCTTCGACATCTAGTGCGGGGCGTCGATGACGACCAGGCCCCAGGGGCCGTGGCCCGCTTTGGCTTTGGCGGTGATGGCATTGGTGGCGAGGTTGACGGCGGTGACGTCGTTGGACGGACCGTTGGCAGAGTAGAGAGTGCGGGCGTCAGGCGAGAGGGCGATGCCCCAGGGACGAGCGCCCACTTCGACCGAGCCGAGGACGGAGTTATCCGCGGTGTTGATGGTGAAGACCTGGTGACCGCGGCCGGTGCTGACATAGAGCTTGCCGCCATCGGGTGAGATGAGCAGGGCCATGGGCTTGACCACGCCGGGTTTTCCGAGGGAGATGGTCTTCAGGGTCTTGTAGGTGCGGGTGTCAAGCTCGACGATCGCAGCGTCGTTTTCCGCGCCGACGTAGGCACGGGACCCGTCGGGGGTGAAGGCGATGGAGCGCGGCCGGTGTCCGACCTTGACGGTGCGGAGAACCTTTCCGGCGGTGGGATCGACGACGGTGACGGTGCCGGTGGCCTCCGAGGTGACGTAGACGAGTTTGCCGTCGGGGGTGACCTTGACGCCTTCCGGCTGCGCGCCGGTGGGGA
>DATLMQ010000286.1:0-2089 GCA_035537215.1 Acidobacteriaceae bacterium | reverse complement strand
GTCTCCAAAGGATTCGGCGGTGCCTCAGGCGTGCGCAACTCACCCACCATCCTCAACGCCGCCTATCTTCCTCTCCAGTTCTGGGATGGCCGCGCCCTCAGCCTCGAGCAGCAGGCTGCCAGCCCCATCGCAGACCCCGTGGAGATGAACCAGAAGCACGACGTCTCCGTCTCCAAGCTGAATCGTGACCCCGCCTATGCCGCCCTTACCACCCGCGCCTTCGGCTCGCCCACCCTCAATCTGGACCGCGTCGAAAAGGCCCTGGCCAGCTTCGAGCGCACGCTCCTCAGCGGCAACTCCGCCTTTGATCGCTTCCAGTACGGCGGCGATAAAACCGCACTCTCCCCCGCGCAGATCCGCGGCCTCGCCATCTTCCAGGATCCCCACCGCGGCAACTGCGCCGTCTGTCACACCATCCACACCCATGACGCCCTGTTTACCGATGGCAAGTTCCACAATCTCGGCATCGGCCTCCGCGACGACGGCAGCTTCTCCGACGTCGGCCGCTACCATCAGAGCAAGCAGCTCACCGACACCGGCGCCTTTCGCACGCCCACCCTCCGCAACGTCGAAAGGACTGCTCCCTACATGCACGATGGCAGCCTCAAAACTCTGAGAGCCGTCGTCGACTTCTACGCCGGAGGCGGCAATTCCAATCCCTATCTCGACAAAGAGCTGGCCAGGATCAAGCTCACCGCCGCCGAGCGCTCTGACCTCGTCGACTTCCTCACATCCCTCAACGGCACTCTTCCCGAAAATGCCGGCCCACCCGCCAAAGACTAGCTCAGAGGTTCTGATGAAGCTCATTCCCCTTCTGCTCTGCCCCGCCCTGCTGCTCGCCGGCTGTTCCCGCAAGCCCTCCAGTGAAGCCGCGCCCGCCCCCGCCAGCACTCCCGCGGTGACCTTCTTCCATCCCGACCCCGCCACCGCCGGCACCATCTCCGGCCGTGTCCGCTTCACCGGTCCCAAGCCCGCTCACATGCCCATCGACATGTCCGAAGATCCCGCGTGCGTCTCCGCGCACAAGGGCAAATCGTTCGACGAATCCCTCCAGACCGGCCCCGGGAACGGTGTTCAAAACGCCTTCGTCTACGTCAAATCCGGACTAGAAGGCAAGACCTTCGCCGTCCCCCCCACTCCCGTCACCATCGACCAGCGAGGGTGCTCCTTCCAGCCGCGTGTCCTCGGCATCCAGACCGGACAGCAGTTCGAAGTCATCAACTCCGATCCGGTCACCCACAACATCCATCCCATGGCCGAGACAAACCAAGCCTGGAACCACAGCCAGGGCCCGGGCGATCCTCCGATTCACCGCAAGTTCTCTAAGCCCGAGATCATGATTCCCGTGAAGTGCAACATCCATCCCTGGATGCACGCCTTCCTCGGCGTCCTCGATCACCCCTTCTTCGCGGTCACCACCGACAACGGCTCCTTCACCATCCCCAACCTGCCGCCCGGCACCTATACCATCGCCGTATGGCAGGAGAAGCTCGGTTCCCGGGAGCAGCAGATCACCGTCGCCCCGCACAGCACCAACACCCTGAACTTCGATCTCAAAGGAAAGTCTTGATGCTCCGGTCTGGTCTCGTTGCTGCCTCTCTTGTTCTCGCCTTCACCACCGCCTGTCGCAAACAGCAGCAGCCCGCCGCACCGGCCGCGCAGGATCTCTCCCGCTGGTCTGGCCCGCGGCTCTATATCACCAACGAGGTCTCCGGCGACCTGAGCATCGTCGATGCGACCAGCATGCGGCTCCTTACCACCATCCCGCTCGGAAAACGCCCGCGCGGCATTCACGCCAGCCCCGATCACCGCACCCTCTACATCGCCCTCAGCGGAACCCCGATCGCCGGTCCCGACGTGGACGAGAGCACCCTCCCTCCCCCGGACAAGAGCGCCGACGGCATCGGCGTCTTCGATGTCGCACAGAGCAAGATCGTGCGCACCATCTCCGGCGGCTCCGACCCCGAAAACTTCGACGTCAGCCCCGATGGCCGCGAGATCTTCATCTCCAACGAAGACGCCTCCGCGGTCAGCATCGTCGACATCGCTGCAGGAAAAGTCAGCAAGTCCTTCCCCACCGGCGCGCAGC
>DATLMQ010000285.1:0-2092 GCA_035537215.1 Acidobacteriaceae bacterium | reverse complement strand
GAGGCGACGGCGGACAACCGCAGCGATGAGGCGACGAGTCTGCGGGTACGGCCGCTGATCGTGGATGGGAAACAGCGTGAGTGGACGGTGGGCGAGATCCATGAGGTGACGGACCGGACGTTTGTGGTGCAGAGGGCGCTGCACCTGAACGACGGGCTGCCGGGGGAGCCGGTTCGGTGGAGCTGGCAGCCGGGGCCGTGGCTGATGGTGGATCGGACGACCGGGCGGGTGACGGCGCTGCATCTGCCGAACTTCGATCCGCAGGTGTCGCAGGCGGTGTGGTTCCGGGATTATGCGGCGTACTGCGGGATCGCGACGACCGCCAAGGGTTCGCTGGTGGCGGTGGTGGCGGAGCTGGGTGGACGGAAGACGGTGGTGCAGCAGAAGCTGGGACCGTGGCCCCAGCCGGAGGCTCCGCATCCGGTATGCGCGCTTTCGCGATGGCAGAGATCCCCGATGCGCGCGACGATCCAGACGGCCGGGGGGCAGCCGGTGACGTTCGATGTCCTAGGCACCAGCTCGCTGGTGGAGGACGGCGAGTCCGGGGACGACTGATGCGCGGCCCGGGATGAGGGAAAGGACCGGCGGAGCGGTTTAGCGCTGGCCGAAGCGGTAGATGACGCCGAGGGAGATGGCGAAGAACTCACGGGTTTCCGAGCCGAAGTGCTCGAAGGTGAGGTCGGGGGAGAGGCGGATGGCCAGCTTGGGGCCCTGGTTGAAGTCGATGCTGCCGCCGACGGCTCCCCAGGCAGAGGTGTGGTTGCAGTACAGGCCGAGGTTGCCCTGCTGGCCGGTGGCCTGGCTCGGGCAGGCGGCGACGGGGCTGCCGCCGGGGTAGTGCTGGACGGCGTAGTCGAAAATGCCGTCGGTGGCGCCGGCGAAGGCGTGATAGTTGACCGCAGCGTAGCGGTTGCGGGGGCCGCGGTACTGGACGCCGCCTCCGAAGATGTGCTGCATGATGACGACGCGGTTGTAGTACGGGCTGAGGACCGGGGTGGTACCGGCGCCGAAGCGATAGTCGCCGGCGATGCCGAGGCGCGGACGGATCCAGTAGGTGACCTGACCTTCACCACCGCCCATGTTGTAGCGCCTGGGGAGGTTCTGGCCGGCCTGGCCGTTCATGAGGTTGATGCCGCCGTAGAGGTCCCACTTGTTGTTGTAGGACGGGCCGCGGCCGGGAGCGAGGGCGACGGCAGCGCGGTGGTTGGCCATGGGTGCGGTGCCGGGGGCAGCCTGCACGGCGGGCTGGCCGGTGGAGCTGGAGCTGCTGGCGGGTTGCTGGGCCGGCGTGGCGGCCTGGGGAGCGGTGCTTTGCGGGGTCCCCTGGGCGGCGGCGAAGGTGGTGAAGGCCGCAAGGGCGAGGGTGGCAAGGCGTCCGGCGAGGCGGGAGGCCGGGAGAACAGGCGTCAAGGTGGTGGGGAGCAATCTTCCTCGCTTGCGAGCACGGAGCGCGCGTGGTGACAGAGTTGCGCGCCGCTGCCGGTGCGTCGTGCTTAAGGATATAACGGGGGACGCCGATTGACGCGACGGCAGGCCGATTGCGGGCTGCTGGAGGGAGAGATCGCGGCGTGACCCGGGCGGGTTTTGGCGCACGACTGCTATGAGGAGGACGTGCGACAATAGGGCGTCGCTGTCGGTGCATGTTCCGGCAGCCGGGAGTACTGACATGGGCGAACTATTTACGCCGACGCACCTGATCGTTCTGGCGATCGTAGCGATCGTTCTGTTTGGCGGCAAGAAGCTGCCGGAGCTGGGTAAGGGACTGGGTGAGGGACTGCGTGGCTTCAAGGAAGGCGTGAAGGGGATCAGCGATGAGCCGAACTCCAGCACGCGGCCGGGCGAGACGGCGCACACGGTGACTCCGAAGGCAGCGGACGAGGCACCGAAGCCGCCAGCGGCTGTCTAGGTTCTCAGGATCTCAAGGGCGCTGATATGGCGTCTCAGTGGCGACGGTTGCGTTCGATGCAGCCGTCGTTTTGTTGTTTGAGGAGGACGGCGGATGAAGCTGAAATCAGCGTATCTGGTGAAGCCGGAGACGAAGGTGCGACTGTCGCGTCTGCGCACGGTGGAGCATGAGGGCGTGCCGGACAAG
>DATLMQ010000284.1:0-2413 GCA_035537215.1 Acidobacteriaceae bacterium | reverse complement strand
ATATTATGTAAACCATGGATCGGGAAAGCTGTGGATAAGCCCCTCTCAGCCGGTGGATTGTCCACGAACCGGCCGTTCTGCTGGTTTCCACCCCCTCCGGCTGATGCGAGCCCGTATGGCGACGCTCGCAATCAGCCCGAGGCGCAGCGCGAGCCTTTCGGACGGCCAGCGAGCCACGCGCACGACTCCTCGCGCCTCCTGGGCGATTTGTGGATGTCAACGCCGGTTGAGAAAGTCGCACATGTGGCGGTTGAAATGTCCCAGTGGGTGACGAGCCCTATGTCGTCCCGTCGGATCTCCTTCGTTCCTTCTTCCGGGGAGACGAGGCGGAGGCCGAGTCGCTGTCTGGCAGGTGGTGCTGCGTCCAGAGATCGGCGTGGTGACGCATGCGGTAGCTGTTGCCGCGGATGTTGACGATGTGGCAGTGGTGCAGGAGGCGGTCGATCAAGGCGGCGGCCATGACCTCGTCTCCGAAGATCTCGCCCCACTCCTCGAAGCCCTTGTTGCTGGTGAGCACGGTGGAGGCGTGCTCGTACCTGCGGCTCATGAGCTGGAAGAAGAGCATGGCACCGGTGCGGGAGACGGGCAGGTAGCCGATCTCGTCCACCACCAGGAGCGAGGGATGGGTGAGCGTCTTTATCCGCGGCAGGAGCTTGCCGGCGGCCTGCGCCTCCTCCAGGGAGCCGATGAGCTCGCCGAGGGTGCCGTAGTAGACACGGCGGCCGTGCTCCGCGGCGGCGATAGCAAGACCGATGGCCAGGTGCGTCTTGCCGACTCCGGGTGGACCCAGGAAGACCACGTTCTCCCTGCGCTCTACGAAGCCGAGGGTGGCCAGGCTGTCGATCTGCTCCCGCTTCAGGGTGGGCTGGAAGGAGAAGTCGAAATCCTGGAGCGTCTTGACCGCGGGGAGCCGACTGCTCCTCATGGCCGCCTCCAGACGGCGGTTGTTGCGCAGGGAGATCTGCGCCTGGAGCACGGCGCGGATGGCTTCGGGGGCACTGATCTGGCCGCTGTCGATGCGGGCGAGCACGGGATCCACGGCCTCCAGGGCGCCGGGCATCTTGAGGTCGGCGAGCTGGGCTCGGATCTGGTCACGGAGGCTCGTCATCGTGCCCCCGCCGCGATGCGGGCGTAGGTCGCGAGCGGGCGGCGCTGGACCTCGACCTGGAGCGGAGTGCGCACCGCCGGCGGGCTCGGCACCGTCGGCAGCAGGATCAGCGAGCGGTAGGGGCGCTCCGCCAGCGGCTGGAGCCGGTGCTGCTCGCGGGAGCGGAAGCGCTCGACCGGCGGCTCCCCCGTCGTGCGGTGCAGACGCACGTTTGCGGTGCCCTCCAGCCACGTGCCGGCCTGCGCCTGAAGGTCGGCGTCGCCGAGGAAGTCGCGTCCGTAGAGGAAGCTGCCGCGGAGATAGCGGATGGGGCGCTCCACCTTGCCCTTGGTGCGGGCGCGGTAGGGCCGGCACGCCCGGACCCGGAAGCCCCAGTGGGCCGCGAAGCGCAGGAACTCGGCGTTGCCGACCAGGCGCTCCCCTTGATCGCGCAGGTCCGCCGTGATGACGCTCGCCATCTGGTCGAAGAGCAGCTCGCGCGGCACCCCGCCGAAGAAGGCGAAGGCTTCCTCCAGCCCCGAGAAGAGCGTGCGCATGTCCTGCCGCTCGTAGAAGCGCAGCCACAGCAGGCGCGAGTAGCCCAGAACCACCAGCAGCGCGTACCTCTTGCCCCAGGGGAAGCGCACCTCCGCGAAGTCGACCTGCGCCTGCACGCCCGGCTCCGTCTCGAATCGCACCACCGGATCCACGGCAGGCTGCGGGCGCAGCCGGCGCACCTGCTCCTTGAGCTGCGTGTAGCTCCCGGTGTAGCCCGCGGCCCGGACCTCGGTCAGGAGGCGCACGGCCGACAGCTCGGGATACTCCGCCAGACGGCTCTCCAGGATGCCCACGTACGGCGTCAGCTTGGCAGGCTGGCTTCGGCGGCGCACCGGACGGGACAGCAGGCCCGTGTCCACATCGCGCGTGAGCTGGCCCGTGCGGATCCAGCGATGGATGGTCCTGCGGTCGATCCCCAGCCGCTCCGCGATTGCGCTCTTGGAGAGGCCCTGCTCCAGGTAGTGGATGAGTAGCACGCGTGTACCCCACTCTTTCAAGCGGCACCTCCCCAGGTCATGGGTGAGATGCCAAGCTGAGAAGGCGACGCCGGCGCGACTACCGCCGTCCGGCGTCAGAATCCAGAGTGGGACATTTCAACCGCCGCTTCTGTGACTTTAGCACCGCCGCTTACACCCAGGACGAAGTCTCCACCCCAGCGAACGGAACATCGCAATGTCCAAGGTTCTTGCACTGATGTCCATGTCGCTCGACGGCTACGTTGCCGATGCCAACGACGGCGTAGGCGAAGTCTTCGACTGGTACTTCAAC
>DATLMQ010000283.1:0-2323 GCA_035537215.1 Acidobacteriaceae bacterium | reverse complement strand
AATGTGTATTCGAACTTCCAGATGGATGAGGCGCAGGTTCCGGCGTAGACGTCTAACTCAAGGAATGCGAAGGGAACGGGCCGCCATTCGAGAATGGCGGCCTTCGACTGTAAGGAGAGCTGGTGAAGCGGAGCTGGATGGCAGGTGGGGCGGCGGTGGTGTGGATGGCGCTGGCGGCGGGGATCGCGGCCGCGGGGCAGGTGGGTGGACCGCAGCGCGGGCAGCAGGGTTTGCAGGAGGGTTTGCCCGGGACCGGGGTGGCGGGGCGGACGCCGTGGGAGTTCGGGGCGCTGGTGCAGAGTGGCTTCGGAACGGCGGACCGGAGCGACTATAAGTTTCTGCTGGCGGGCGGCCATGGGGGCAAGGTGCTGACCGAGGAGGCGGGGCCGGGGCCCCTGAAGGGCAACTTCGAGTATGCGGTGGAGGTGTTTCCGCTGTGGCAGTCGTATACGCCGCGGTTCAGGAAGATCTCGTGCACGGCGGATCCGGCGGGAGCGAGGCAGAGCTATAGCTGCTCGGCGCCGTATACGGTGGGCGGGACGTTTACAGGAGTGAGCGTGACGCCGATTATTCTGCGCTGGAACCTGACGGGATGGAACCGGGGAGGAGGGCAGCGATGGATGCCGTGGGTGCAGGGGGCGGGCGGGCTGGTGTGGACGAACCACAAGTATCCGGCGATCGGGAACACGGATCCGCTGGATCTGGCGAGCAATGGGCCGCATGGGGAAACAAGTGTGTGGAATTTCACACCACAGTTCGGGATTGGGGTGCATTATTTTGTGCGGCCGCGGCGGAGCGTGGATGTGAGCGCGAACGCGGTGCATGTGTCGAGCGCGAGCCTGGGGGATAAGAACCCGGGGGTGAATGCGAGTGTGCAGTTTGCGGTTGGGTACAGCTGGTGGAAGTAGGGCCTTATGAGCGGACAGGAAGTGCTGCAGGAAATCGGGAATGGGGCGGCGGCGACGCCGATTGTGGAGTGTGTGCCGAACTTCTCGGAGGGACGGGACCGGGAGAAGGTTCGGCGGATTGTGCGGGCGATGCAGGTGGAAGGGGTGCATCTGCTGGACTGGTCGATGGACCCGGATCATAACCGGTCGGTGGTGACGGTGGCGGGGGCGCCGGAGGTGGTGGTGGAGGCGGCGGTGCGCGGAGTGGGCAAGGCCGCGGAGGTGATCGACCTGACGGAGCAGACGGGGGAGCATCCGCGGATGGGGGCGGCGGATGTGGTGCCGTTTGTGCCGGTGAGCGGGATCACGCTGGGGCAGTGCGCGGTGCTGGCGCGGCAGGCGGGGATGGAGATGTGGAAGCGGTACGGGGTGCCGGTGTACTTCTACGAGGCGGCGGCGACGCGGCCGGACCGGGTGAGGCTGGAGGATGTGCGACGGGGGCAGTTCGAGGGGCTGCGGCAGGAGGCGCTGAAGGATTCGCGGCGGCAGCCGGACCTGGGAGGGCCGGGGCTGCATGCGACGGCGGGGGCGACGGCGGTGGGGGCGCGACAGTTTCTGATTGCGTACAACATTGCGCTGGAGACCAAGCACGGGGCGGGGGATGTGGGGCTGGCACGGGCGGTGGCGCGGGAGGTGCGGGCCTCCAGCGGGGGGCTGTACGGATTGAAGGCGATGGGCGTGGTGGCGAACGGACGCGCGCAGGTGAGCATGAACGTTACGGATTTTCGCCAGACGCCGATGCGGCGAGTGCATGCGGCGGTGAGCGAGTGCGCGGTGCGGCATGGAGCGAAGGTGGGATCGGGCGAGGTGATCGGTTTGATTCCGGAGGGGGCGTTTGAGCCGAACGCGGATTGGGTTCGTCAAACAATCGGGTTTGATCCTGAAGAAAAGGTTCTGGAGCGGCGGTTGCAGCACCCGCTGGCATGGCCCTAAAGCGTTATGGGCTTTGGCGGCGAAGTTGCTTGCGGAAGCCGAGGCGAGAGGAAACAATAGGGCATGCGTTAAGGCGCAGCCTTTTTTGGAGTGCAACGTGACGATCTGGAAGAGTTTCAAGGGAACGGTAGCGGTGGCGGCGGCGGGAGCGATGATGCTTCCGGCGATGGCCGGTGCCTCGCAGTTGAGCGGAGATGCGCGCTCGTCGATTCCGCGGGACGTGCAGCAGATTATCGTGGTGGATTACAAGGCGATGCAGAACTCGCCGGCCGCGATGCAGCTGAAGGACCGGGTGCTGCCGCCGGAGCTGAAGCGGCTGGAGACGGCGCTGAAGAGCTCGGGGCTGAAGGTGGACCAGGACGCGGATACGCTGGCGTTTGCGGCGTTCCACGTGCCCGGGAGCGAAGGGACGAGGATCCTGGGCGTGGCGCAGGGACAGTTCA
>DATLMQ010000282.1:0-4796 GCA_035537215.1 Acidobacteriaceae bacterium | reverse complement strand
GCCTTCTGTGATTTCGCTTCTTCGAAGCGTTTCGATTACGACCGCTCTATAGTCACGCTCTCCAGCACGACCGGCTTCTTCGGCCGGTCCATGGGATCGCGCGGCACCTTGCTGATCTTCTCCACGATGTCGTAGCCCTCGGTCACCTCGCCGAAGATGGTGTGCTTGCCGGTAAGCCAGCTGGTGTCCGTCACGGTGATGAAGAACTGCGAGCCGTTGGTGTTCGGGCCGGCGTTCGCCATGGCCAGCTTGCCGGGCTGTTTGAAGTGGTGCGGCGAGCCCTTGGTCTCATCGGCGAACTTGTAGCCCGGGCCGCCCATGCCCGTACCCTCCGGATCGCCGCCCTGGATCATGAAGTCCGGAATCACGCGATGGAAGATCGTGCCGTCGTACAGCTTGTCGCCCTTCTTCGAGCGCGAGTTCCACTCCTTGGTGCCCTCGGCCAGATCGATGAAGTTCTTCACCGTATCCGGCGCTTCGGTCTCAAACAGCTTGCACTTGATCGTGCCCTCTGAGGTTTTGAAAACTGCAGTTATCGCCATCGTGTCGTTGTTCTCCTTGCCTTAAAAACGTTTCCGTTGGTTGGATGCCGATCAGCGTGCTTCAGTGAGGCTGCGGCGCATTCCCCGGGGCCACCGATGTGGCCGGCGCCGGAGGGTTGAGTGGGCCCGCGCTCGCAGCCGGAGCTCCCGCGGGGTCGGGCGGAATCGGTTGCCCCTCCTGCACGATGATGATCTTGTTGATCACGACCGGCGTGATGGGCTTGTCGTCCGCGTTGCGTTCCACGCGCGCAATGGAGCCGACCAGCAGCACCGTGTGGGCATCGCACTGCCCGAAGATGGTGTGCTTTCCATTCAGCTGCGGAACGGGCGTTTCGGTGATGAAGAACTGTGAGCCGTTCGTGCCCGGACCCGCGTTCGCCATGGCCAGGCGACCCGGTACGTCAAACCGCAGCGACGGTGAAAACTCATCCTCGAAGTAGTAGCCCGCGTCGCCTGCGCCGGTGCCGAGCCGGTCCCCGCCCTGGATCATGAACTGCGGGATCACGCGATGAAAGGTCGTGCCGTTATAGAACGGCTTGCCGGTCACCTTCTCCTGCGTGGCGGGATCGGTCCACGGCTTCGTGCCCGTCGCCAGGCCGATGAAGTTGTCGACCGTCTTCGGCGCTTCCTTGCTGAACAGCTTGCAGGTCAGCCGCCCCATCGTCGTGTCGAACAGGACTGTGGGGCCAGCGGGCACCGCGGGCGGAGCCTCCTGCGCGGTGGTCGAAGGAGCATCGGGCAGCGCCGCGGCCGGCGCGCTTGCCGGGGGTGTGGACTGTGCGTGCGCCGGGCTCGCCCATCCTGCAAAGGCGACAGCCGCCACGCTTACGATTCGAAACGAAAACTCAGAGAGATCAGCAAGCTTCATCCAGAAGACAGGCTACTCCAGACCCCTCCACGCCCGCAAAGCACACGCAGAGTTCACACGGACGTTCTAGACTGATCCCGCAGAACAAACACTGCGCATCAGGAGCACACAATGGCGAAACAGGCACTCTGGGTCATGCTGAAGGCCAAGCCCGGCAAAGAGAACGAAGTCGAGGCATTCCTCAAACAGGGCGCGACGATGGCGGGCAACGAGCCCCAGACCGTCACCTGGTACGGCATCAAGATGGGACCGGGCACCTATGGTGTCTTCGACACATTCAACGACGAGGCCGGCCGCGACGCGCACCTGACCGGGGACATCGCCAAGGCCCTCACCGCGAAGGCCCCCGAACTCTTCGCCAATGGCGACGAGCTCCGCATCGAGCGCATGGAAATCCTCGCCTCCAAGTAGCTTCCGCTCCATCCATCGGATCGGCCCATCCATCGCCGCACGCGCGCCATGGGTGGGCCGAACACCGCGGCTTTATTCCGCCACCGGTCGCTCCGCCGCCCGTTCCACCGCGGCAAACACGCGCAGCAGATTGCCTCCGAGCATCTTCCGCATCTGCTCCGGGGTATAGCCGCGCGCCTGCAGGCCGGCGTAGATCTTCGGCAGATCCGCCGCGCTCTCGATGCCTGCCGGCAGCATCGAGAAGCCGTCGAAGTCCGAGCCCAGCCCCACATGGTCGATGCCTGCGACCTGCGCGACGTGATCGATGTGCTCCACCACGCGCTGCAGCGGCGGGCGGTTTACCTTATGCGCCATCTGCTCCGCATAGAAGCGGCGATCCACCGCCAGCGGGACCGCATAGGGAACCGGCTCTCCGCGCTTGCGATACGGCGCCGCGGCCGCGGCATATAGCGCCTCACGCTCGTCCACCGTCGCCATCCACGCATCGCGCCACGTGTCGTCGAGGAACGAAGCGTAGAAGTTCACCATCACGATCCCGTCGTTTGTGGCCACGGCGCGCAGCTGTTTGTCGGTGAGATTGCGCGGCGAGCTCGCCAGCGCGCGTGCACTGGAATGCGAGGCGATGATCGGCGCGCGCGTGGTCTCCAGCACATCCCAGAAGCAGTCGTCCGATACGTGGCTGACGTCCACCATCATGCCCAGCCGGTTCATCTCGCGAATCACGTCGCGCCCAAACGCTGTGAGTCCGCCGTGATGCTTCACGCCCGGAGCATGCTGATCGCCTGAGCTGTCGGCCCACTCATTCGTGTTCGTCCACGTCAGCGTCATGTAGCGCACGCCCAGCTGGTGGTAGACCCGCAGCAGCGCCAGGCTGTTCTCAATCGAGTGCCCGCCCTCCAGCCCCAGCAGAACGCAGAAGCGTCCCTCCGCATGCGCACGAACGATATCGTCCGCACACAGCCCGAGCCGCAGCTGCTCCGGGTATTTCCGCACCTGTCCATACACACCGTCGATCAGCTGCAGCGTGCGAAACGCGTACCGGCCGCGCCACTCATCGGGCTCCACCCAGATCGCGAAGAACTCCGCCGCAAGCCCGCCCTGCCGCACCGTCTCGAGGTTCATGTGCCCGGTGCCGAGCGGGTCTCCAAAGTTCCATTCCTCGTCGACAAACCGTTGCGGCGTGTCCGCATGCCCATCGATGACCATTGCGTCTTGCAACTCCTCAGGCAGCAGCGGAACCCTCCTCCAATGCCGTTCGATTGTCGCTCGCCGGGCCGGTCATCTCGGCGCGCAGAATCGCCGCCGCGCACACCGCGATGAACACCGAGATATCGCCATAGATCCTCACCTCGAGGATCTGCCCTACGCAGAGCAGCATCAGCACCCAGAAGGGAAGCAGCCGTACGCAGGCCTGCAGGCCGCCTTGTCCGATGCGATCGCGACGCCAGTAGATCCAGGGCATCAGAAACGCCGATCCGCTCAGGATCGCCGGCCACAGGACCGGGTTCGCCAGCTTGCGCAGGTTGCTCATCACACGCGGTCCTGCCTCGGTCACGTTGGCCGCGTATTTGTAGTGGAGGTATGCCGTGATCGCCGCCCACACCACGCTCAGCGCAGTCAGTTCCAGAACATCGCGCCGCCGCACGGAACGCAGGTTCCAGCGGCCCTCGCGTCCCAGCGCCACGGCCGCGCGCGCGAGGATAAGGAACAGCGAGGTTTCGCGATTCCACGTCGCAATCGCCAGCAGCGGGAGCAGCCACAGGAAACGCTCGGTGAGCACCAGGTACAGGCCCCAGCCCAGAAACATCATCGCGGGCAGATCGTACGGAAAGCCGAACGGCACGCTCAGGTAAAAGTCGAAGAGAAAGACCACCACCAGCACGGCGAATGGAAGCAGCCGAACGCGCGCCTTCGGCCAGAAGCGGCGATCGATCTTCAGCGCAGCCCACGCACTCAGCAGGATGGCCGCAAAGCACACCAGCATCATCACCAGCCGCTCCGGCGAGTTCATGCCCGCGCGCCCATTGGTCATGTGCTGCAGCTTCGCCGAGTTGCCCGCCCAGAGCAGCGGATACCGCATCAGCTCGCGCGCCTGGAAGGGCATCCGCTCCTGCCCCAGAGCATACTTGCGAAGATCGATGTAGGACGGAATCTCGATGGTGTAAAGCTGCGCAAGAAAGGCAGAGGCGATCACTACGATCACTCGCTCATACCAGAACGCCAGCCGACGACGCAGCGGCTCAGAATCCATCAGCTTCGACCGTCCCGGCACATGCGCTCGTCCGAAGGCGGCCGACGCACGATCGCCTTCTCGTATGGCTACCGTACCATAGCGGCTCCCCGTTTCCGCTCCTTTCGGACCCGCCTCCGCACGCAACCCGACGCCCAGGCCGCCCATCTTAAGTTTCAAGAGGTGACGAACATGGCAAGTGGTTACGATTCAACCAAGACGGGTGCACGACCCTCGCACGAGGCCATCGAAACGACCGGCGGAAAGGCGACCCAGGTAGCGGACACTCCGCTCGAACACGCCGACCACGAGGCGATGGAGTCCGCCAAGCGCGCGCAGAATCGCATCAAGAATAATGAAGGTCAGAACCCCGGCACTCAGCCCTTTACGAAGTAGCTCCCGCAGCGGTCCTATTCCGCGCAGCAGTGAGAAAAGCCCCGCTTGACGCGGGGCTTTTCTCTGCCTCAACGCCTCTGTCCGGCCTAAACCGTGCCCTCGCTGAACGCCTCTGCGCCGGCCTCGGCGACCGCCTGATCCTGCTTGCCCATGCCGCCGGAAACGCCAATCGCTCCGATCACGACGCCGTCCTGCTTCACCGGCACACCGCCCGCGAAGATCATCACCTTGCCGTCGTTGGAGGCGTGGATCCCGAAGAACTGGTCGCCCGACTGCGAAAGCTCGCCCAGCCCCTTGGTCTCGATGTTGAAGGCCCTCGACGTCCACGCCTTCTTGATAGCGATATCTA
>DATLMQ010000281.1:0-6672 GCA_035537215.1 Acidobacteriaceae bacterium | reverse complement strand
TATTTACGATGCTTCAGTTGTATGGATCGCCCGGGCCCAGACACGGTTGGCGGCGGCGATGCCGAGCGTGATCTCGCCGGAGGGCGTCCGTACGCGCAGCGTGTCGTCGTAGTTGCGGCTGAGCACGCTGACCGAGACTCCGGGGCCGATGCCGAGGCTGTGCAGGAATTCGAGGAGCCGGGCGTCCCGCTCGTAGAGGCTGGCGACGATATAGGCACGGCCCTGGAGGGCTTCCGAGAGGGTTACGAGGCCACGGCGTTTCAGCTGGGCGGGGGTCTCGGGGAGGACGCGGTTGCCGTGGGGACAGTCGCCTGCGGTGCCGAGCTTTTCGATGAGCTTGGCTTCAAAGGCGGGCGAGATGACGTGCTCGAGGCGTTCGGCTTCGGCGTGAATCTGGTGCCACTCCATGCCGAAGACCTCGGAGAGCATGCGCTCGACGAGGTGATGGCGGAGGGCTGTGCGGCGGGCAGCCTCGCGGCCGCGGAGGGTGAGCTTGAGGGGACCTTCGGTGGTGGCATCGAGGTAGCCATCTTCGCGGAGGCGGCGAACGGCTTTGGTGACCGCAGGCGCGGAGACATCGAGCCATTGAGCGAGCAGCGCGGGGATAACGGTGTGACCCTCGCTCTCGGCCTCGATGATGGCCTTGAGGTAGTTCTCTTTCGAGACTGTGATCTCTGGTGTCACCAGAGCAAGTTAACCATGGTAAGGGCGTCTTGGGAAGGCGCGGATAAGGTGCAGCCCCGAGCTGGTGGGGAGAGGCGCCGCGCTACAGGCCGGCGTACCAGTCATAGCCGAGCCTGGTCCAGTAGTCATCGGGTTTGCGATCTGTGTAGTGGATGAGGCCGATGCGCTTGATCTGCTTGTACCCGTACTTCGTGGGCATGTGCAGGCGGAGGGGAGCGCCGTGAAACTGGGTGAGGGGGGTACCCATCATCTCGGTGACGAGGAGTGTCTGCGGATGGCGGCAGACATCCATGTCGTAGCCCGTGTAGTAGTCGCCTTCGGGGGTTTCCATGTAAATAAAGCGGGGATCGCGGCCGTTGACGGGCTGGGGAGGGAAGGCGTCGAGGAAGTCGGCCATGCGGACGCCGGCCCAGTGAACGATCTGGCTCCAGCCCTCGATGCATTTGAACTGGGTGACGAGCTCGTGGCGGGGGAGCCTGAGGAGGTCGTCGAGGGTGAGCAGAAGGCCGGGTGTGCCGACGGGAAGGGTGGAGGCGCTCTGGCCGGCTTCCTCGTGGCCGCGCGGCGGACGGGAGGTGCGGGCCTGGCGGGCCTGCTCTGAGGCGACCATGGGGGCGGGGGGCATCTTGCTGGCAGTGTCCGAGCCGGGGGCGACCTTGGTGTCGTGGCCCTGATCTTCGGTCGAGGCTGCGTCGGTGTAGCGGTATTCCCAGGCGGTGACGTCGGGGGCGAAGCGGGGATGCTGGGAGGGATCGCGGGAGCCGACGAGCTGGAGGCGCCAGCTTTCGGGGACGAGTGTGCGCTTGAGGCCGTAGACGCCGTTGACGCGGAGGTTTTCGGCACGGCTGAGGGGATAGGTGGGGGCGAGGGCGCGCTCGTGAAAGAGGGTGCGGGCGAGGGTGGCGTTGGTTTGGAAGGCGCGGCGCAGGGCGGCGGGCTGCATTTCTTCGGGGGAAGAGGAGGCGATCCAACGGTACAGGCCGTAGCCGGCGGCGGCAGCGGCGGCGGCCCCGAGGAAGGATCGGCGGGTGTGCCGGCGGGATTCGGAGAGGACGGCCTCGTCCGCGGCATGGAGGATGCGATTGGAGGGGGCGATCATCGGGGGCTCCGGCGTTCGGCTTCGAGGGAAGGGGCGTCGGCGGGCTGAATTTCTAGGCCGCTGACCATGGCGCGGAAGTTGTTCCAGCCCGCGAGGATGACCTGGAGGACGTGTACGAGGAAGAAGCCGAGGAAGCCCATGGTGAGCCAGAAGTGCTCCCAGCGCGCCATCTCATAGCCGCCGAGGAGGGTGGTGAGGGCGTGGAGCTGGGTGGGCTTGTAGATGGCCAGACCGGTGAGCAGGGAGCCCAGGCCCATGAGGATGACGCTGGTGTAGGCGATGCGCTGGGCGCCGTTGTACTTGGTTTGCGGGGGAAGGCCTCGGCGCAGATGGAGGTCAACGAGTGTGACCTGGACGGCGTCGCGGAGGCTGCGGCGCTGCGGGAGCAGGAAACGCCACTCGCCGGAGAGCCAGGTGTAGAGCACGTAGGCTATGCCGTTGAGGGCGAAGATCCACATGAAGAAGAAGTGCAGACCGAGGCCCTCGGTGACATGGAAAGGAACGTTGAGTGCCTTCCAGAGCCAGTCGGGGAAGAGACGAAGGAGGGTGAGGTGGCCGAGGCCGATGCGATAGACGGCGTGGGGGTGCTGGTAGGCGTTGTCGGAGTCGTTCCAGTAGATGAGCAGGCCGCTCCAGATCATGGTGAAGAGGACGGGGAAGTTGATCCAGTGCATCCAGCGGATGGCGAGCGGGTGCTTGCGTTCGAGGCGCAGAGAGGCGGGCGGGGGCGGGGCGGCGGAAGCGGATGTGCGTGGAGCGGACGACATGCCTGTCCTTTTTCGGGTCTTCTTGGGATGGTTTAGGGGGCCCGGTGGAGGTGCGGGAGACCTGCCGGGGGATCTAGCCGTCGACGCCCGGCTGTGGCATCCAAGCTTGACAGACTGCCTATACTGGATCGGTTTGGATCGCCAAGGAGTGTAGCCGCTTGCGAGTTGCGATGGCAGCGCGAAAGACAGCCCTGGGCTGCGAGATGGCGGCAGGCACGGATACGGGGCGAGTTCGACGCACAAACCAGGATCGCTTCGGGATACTGGAGGAACTGGGACTGGCGGTGGTCTGTGACGGAATGGGTGGGGTGATTGGCGGCGAGATTGCGAGCAGCGTGGCGGTGGAGAGCTTTCTGACGGTGGTGCGCCAGGAGATCGAGAGCTGCCGGGAGGCTACATGCGATCTGACGGCACGGGCGATGTCGCGGGCGGCCGCCGCGGCTAACCGTGCGGTTCGCGCACGCGCCGACTTCGATATACGGTTTCGCGGGATGGGGACGACGCTGGTGGCGGCGCGGATGGAGGGGACGAGGCTTACGGTCCTGAATGTGGGCGACAGTCGAGCGTACCTGGTGCGAGAGGGGAGGATCCGGCAGCTGACGCGGGACCACTCCTATGTGGTGGAACAGGTGCGCGCGGGGCTGATGACGGAAAGAGAGGCGGCGCGTTCTCCACTGCATGCGGCGATTACCCGGGCGATTGGGATCGAGGAGGATGTTCTGCCCGATGTCTTCAGCGAGGAGATCGAGGCTGGGGACCTGCTGCTGCTGTGTTCGGATGGGCTGACAGGACATGTGACGGAGGCAGAGATCGCGGGCGAAGTCCGGGATATGTGGGGTATGGGCAGGGTCTCGGGAGCCTGCGAACGGCTGATCGAACGGGCGAACGCCGGCGGTGGCTCGGACAACATCACTTGTGTGGTGATGCGCGCGGCTCCGATGCCGGTGGAGGGCTGAGCCTGGAGGCAGAAGCTGGATGAGGTGGGGGTTCAAGGGCGGCTAGTCTGTGGCCGAGGTCGCTTCGGCGTACCGGGCGATGTCATCCGCGGAAGCCTGGATGTCGAAGCCACTGAAAAGGTCGGCGATGTGCTGATCGCTGAAGCCGCGTTCGCGAAGCAGACGGACCTCAGCACTGAGCATCGTGATGACGCGGGGGGCGGTGAAGCGCTCTTCGGCTGCGCCGGCGGCGTCGCGGAGTTCACGGGCAGCGCGGGCGACCTGGTCGGCGGTGTAGGTGGGCTGGTCTGCCAAATGGATCCTCCTGGGTTCGTAGCACACAGACGCACGAACTGGCTCAAGGTTACGGGAATTGTGTGTGCGCGTGGCCACAGGCCTTAGCTCTAGACTGAAGAGCGAGGAGAGATGAAGCGATGGTAGTGGCGGAACGCGAGTTTGTGGACCTGAAGACACCCAGCGGGTTGATGCGCACGCATATTCTGCGGCCGGCGGCAGCGGGACGATATCCGGGAGTGCTGTTTTATTCGGAGATCTTTCAGGTGACCGAGCCGGTGCGACGGCTGGCGACGCAGCTCGCGGCGCACGGATATATCGTCGCGATTCCGGAGATCTATCACGAGTATGAGCCGCTGGGGATGGTGCTGGGCTATGACCAGGCGGGCTCGGATCGCGGCAACGCGCTGAAGACGACGAAGCCGGTGGCGGGCTTCGATGCGGATGCGCGGGCGGTGCTGGATCACCTGGGTGCGCGGACCGACTGCACGGGGCGGCTCGGGACGATGGGGATCTGCATCGGCGGACACCTGGCATTTCGTGCGGCGATGCAGCCGGATGTGCTGGGCGCGGTGTGCTTCTATGCGACGGACCTGCACAAGGGAAGCCTGGGATTCGGGCGGCAGGACGACTCGCTGACAAGAGCAGACGAGATTCGGGGCGAGCTGCTGATGGTGTGGGGACGGCAGGACCCGCATATTCCGATGGAGGGACGGATGGTGATCCTCAGCCGCCTGAACGAAGCGGGAACCAAGCTGAACTGGCATGAGGTGAATGGAGCGCACGCGTTTCTGCGGGACGAGGGCGTGCGATATGACCCGGAGCTGGCGCGGTCGACGTTCGGGCTGGCGCTCGATCTGTTTCACCGCACAATTGCAGTGGGAGCGCCGGAGGTTTAGGAGAGGAACTGGCGGAGCCAGGGGTCGGTACCGCGCGTGAGCTCGGTCGTGGTGCCGTCGAAGACGATGTGGCCTTCGTGCAGCACGAGGAACCTGGTTCCGGGATCGAGGCCGCCATCGGGAATGAGTTCCATGCGGGCGTCCCGCTGGTTGTAGCGGTGAGTGGCGAGGGTGAAGGCGTCCTGCAGACGATGGGTGATGAGCAGCGAGGTGGTTCGGGAGACGTCGCGCTGCTTGATGATGAGCTCGATGATGGTGGTCGAGGTGATGGGATCGAGGCCGCCTGTGGGCGAGTCGTAGAGGATGAGGTCGGGGTGGCTGATGATGGCGCGTGCGATGGAGACGCGCCGGCGCATGCCGCCTGAGAGTTCGGACGGGAATTTGCTGATGGCATGTTCGAGCTCGACGAAGCGGAGGGCTTCGACGACACGATCGTGGGCTTCGGATTCGCTGACGTGTTCCTCGTGCAGGCGATAGGCGACGTTGTCCTCGACGCTGAGTGAATCGAAGAGCGCACTCTCCTGGAAGACCATGCCGATGTGCGCGCGCATGTCGAAGAGTTCGCGCTCGGACATCTCCGCGAGGGGGCGATCGAAGATGCGGATTTCGCCGCTGTCGGGGGCTATGAGCCCATTGGCGAGCTTCATCAGGACGCTTTTGCCGCCGCCTGCGGGGCCGAGCAGGATGCGGGTTTCACCATGGCGCACGCAGAAGGAGACGTGCTGGAGGATCTGGTTCTGTTCGAAGGCGAGGGAGACGTCGCGGAACTCGACGACAGGGGTGCCGGGGGTGAGGGAAGGGCGGGCGGTGGGGAGGGATGGGCTGGCCATCGGCTATCTCCCGAAGAAGCCGATCATCAGCTTGGTGACGAGGAAGTCGACCAGGATGATGAGCACGGAGGAGGCCACGACAGCCTGCGTGGTGGCCTTGCCGACGCCCTGCGTGCCACCGGTGGTGCGGAGGCCGTAGTAGCAGCCCACGGTAGCGATGATGAAGCCGGAGAAGATGGGTTTAACGAGGCCTTCGACGACGTCGCCATAGACGAGCGACATGTAGGCGGTGTGGAAGAAGGCGCTGCCGTTGAGGCCGAGGAGAGCAACGGCGACGAGGGCGCCTCCGGCGGTGCCGCAGGCGTCCGAGATGATGGTGAGAAAGAAGAGCATGGTCACGGTGGCGACCAGACGCGGCGTGACGAGCTTGCGGATCGGATCGGTGCCAAGGGCGCGCATGGCGTCGATCTGCTCGGTGACCTTCATGGAGCCGAGCTCGGAGGCCATACCGGAGGCGTTGCGGCCGGAGACCATGAGACCGGTGAGGACGGGGCCGAGCTCCTTGACCATGGAGAGCGCGACGAGGCGGCCGGTCATGTTGACGGCGCCGAACTGCTTGAGTGACGTGGCGGACTGCAGGGTGAGCACGCAGCCGGTGAAGAAGCCGGTGAGGATGACGATGGGCAGCGAGCCGAAGCCGACGTAGTCCATCTGCGAGAAGGTGTCGCTGATGTAGCGGGGCTGGGAAAAGATAGCGGCGACGGCGCGCCAGGTCAGCAGAGAGTAGTCCTGAACCGATGCGACGATGCTCTTGGCGAGAGCCTCTGGGGAGGGAAGTCTCATTCGGTCCGCTGGCTAAGAGTAACAGAGCAATGCAGCGTGGAAGGGGACGGTGGGAGAGATCCGGCGGGGCACGCCGGGCCTGCTAGATGCGAAAATAGATGCATGGCCACTTCCATGACCGCCGCTGTGCTTCGGGCCAAGGAGGACCTGCGGATTGAGCAGGTTGCCATGCCCATTGCCGGACCGGGCGAGCTGGTGGTGCGTGTGGATGCGGCTCTGACGTGCGGCACGGACCTGAAGGTCTATCGGCGGGGGTACCACGCCAAGATGCTGACGATGGATCGGCTGTTTGGGCACGAAGCTGCCGGAACGATTGTGGCGGTGGGCGACGGTGTCGGCGAGTTCGCGATGGGAGAGCGTGTGGTGCCGCTGAACTCGGCG
>DATLMQ010000280.1:0-5342 GCA_035537215.1 Acidobacteriaceae bacterium | reverse complement strand
CCCGAGGGTGGCCGGCGGGGCGGGCGGTCCGGGTGGGGCTGTTTGCGGTGGTGACGGTGTGGGAGATTGGCGTCATTCTGACCGGGAACTATGCGTTTTTGAACTACCTGGTGCTGGTGCTCGGGGTGCTGTTGCTGGACGACCGGACGCTGCGGGGGTGGGTTCCGGTGCGGTGGCGGACGCGGGTGCAGCCCGCGGAGATGTCAGGGCCGGGCGGGGAGTTTCTCGAGGTGGCAGAAGAGCATGGGGTGGTGGAGGAGCGTGGGGCCGGGTGGATGTGGGCTTCGGCGAAGCTGACGGTGGCGACGCTGCTGCTGGCGCTGATTGCGTATGACACGAGCTTTCAGCTGCTGAACATGGTGATGCCGGGGCTGCCGCTGCCGTCTGCTCCGGTGGCGGCGCTGCAGCCGTTCCGAATTGCGAATCAGTACGGGCTGTTCGCGGTGATGACCGGGGGACGGTACGAGATCGAGTTCCAGGGATCGGACGATGGGCAGAGGTGGACGGCGTATCCGGTGCGGTACAAGGCACAGGCGCTGGACGAACGGCCGCGGATTTATGCGCCGTACCAGCCGCGATTCGACTGGAACCTGTGGTTCGCGTCGCTGGGGGACTGGCAGCAGAACGAGATTGTGCCGCTGACGGAGGAGCGGTTGCTGATGGGAGAGGCGGATGTGCTGCGGCTGTTCCGGGGGGATCCGTTTGGGGGACATCCGCCGAAGTATGTGCGAGCGGTGCTGTGGCAGTACTGGTTTACGACGCTGGAGGACAAGCGGGCAACGGGGCACTGGTGGAAGCGACGGTTGCTGGGGATGTATGCGCCGGAGCTGATGCGGGCGCCGGGGGGACGGTTCGCCGCGGTGGAGGTGCCGGATCCGCTGCCGGCACATCAGTAAGAGGATGGGAGGTTTAGGAGGGTGGGTTTGTCGGCTTCGGGACATAGCAAAAAAATGCACAACCTCTGGGCACGGATTTATCTCTTATCAAGAGAGACGCCTGAAAGCCGCGTCGAACAAAAATCCAGAGAACCGAGACCAGCTTTCATGGCTACCGCCGTCGCACCTGTCGCCGACCGGGGACAGCAAGAAGATTTTCTGTCCTACGTTGTTCCCCCTCACCCGCAGAGACTGACCCGCGCGCACCGTATGCCGTTTGGCGCGGAGGTGCAGCCGAATGGAAGTGTGCGGTTCCGGCTGCTGGCCCCAGCAGTGGAGTCGGTGGAATTGCAGATTGAAGGGCGGCCGGAGAGGCTGCCGATGGAGCGGGCAGAGGGCCGATGGTTTGAGCTGAGGACGGCCGAGGCGGCGCCGGGGTCGCTGTACCGTTTTGTGCTGCCGGACGGGCTGGCGGTGCCGGACCCGGCGTCGCGGTATCAGCCACAGGATGCGCACGGGCCGAGCGAGGTGGTGGCGCCGGGGGCGTACATGTGGACGGATTCCGGCTGGGAAGGCCGGCCGTGGCGAGAGGCAGTGATGTACGAGCTGCACATGGGCACGTTCACGCCGGAGGGGACGTTCCGCGCGGCGATGGAGAAGCTGGACCATCTGGCGTGGCTGGGTGTAACGGCGGTGGAGGTGATGCCGGTTGCGGAGTTCCCGGGCAAGCGCGGCTGGGGCTATGACGGTGTGCTGCTGTATGCGCCGGAGTCGAGCTATGGGCGGCCGGAGGACTTCAAGGCGTTTGTGGCGGCGGCGCACGCGCGGGGAATCAGCGTGCTGCTGGATGTGGTTTATAACCACTTCGGGCCGGATGGGAACTACATCCCGAACTACTTCCCTGACCTGTTCACGGAGGAGCATAAGACGAGCTGGGGAAGCGCGGTGAACTATGACCGGGAGAACAGCAAGGGGACGAGGGAGTTCGTCCTGCACAATGCGCTGTACTGGCTGGAGGAGTTTCACCTAGACGGGCTGCGGCTGGATGCGGTGCACGCGATCATCGATGACGGCGAATACCACATTCTGGATGAGCTGGCGGACCGGGCCCGGACGCTGATTACGGATCGGCCGATACACCTGGTGCTGGAGAACGAGCGCAACGAGGCGTCGCGGCTGGTGCAGGATAACCGCGGAGAGCCGCGGCACTACACGGCGCAGTGGAACGACGATATGCACCACGTGCTGCATACCGCGGCCACGCACGAGGACGCGGGCTACTACAAGGATTACAAGGGGCACACGGGGCTGCTGGGACGGGCGCTGGCCGAGGGTTTCGCGTTTCAGGGCGAGGAGAACCGCTGCGGCGAACAGCGCGGCCAGCCGTGCACGCACCTGCCACCGGAGGTGTTTGTCGCGTTTATCCAGAACCACGACCAGATCGGGAACCGGGCGTTCGGGGAGCGGATCAATGCGATCGCACCGCGGGAGGCGGTACGGGCGCTGGCGGCGACGTACCTTCTGCTGCCGCAGACGCCGATGCTGTTTATGGGGGAGGAGTGGTGCGCGCCGGAGCCGTTTCCCTACTTCTGCGACTTCGGAGGGGAGCTGGCGGAGAAGGTGCGGGAGGGACGGCGGAACGAGTTTGCGGGCTTCCCGGAGTTCCAGGATCCGGCCAAGCGCGACCAGATTCCGGACCCGGTGGCGGCGGCGACGTTTGAGTCCGCCAAGCTGGACTGGAGCATGCTGGGCGAGGCGGAGAATGCAGAGTGGCTGCAGTGGTACCGGCATGTGCTGACGGTGCGCCGGGAGCGCATACAGCCGCTGCTGCCGAGGATCCGCGGCGTGGGACGGTTTGACGTGATTGGACCGGGGGCGGTAACGGTGCGATGGGCTCTGCATGGCGGCGGCGAGCTGCGCCTGGGGCTCAACCTTTGCGACAAGGCGAAGGACAGTTTCCCGGTGCCCGCGGGTGAGGTGCTGTGGCATGAGGGACCGGAGGCCGAGGGAGCTCAGCTGGGACCGTGGACGGTGCACTGGACGGTCGCGCGGGGCTGAGCGGGCCGAGGTCGCGGTGCGAGAGACCGCCCCGGGCGCGCCCACCTTCTGATGTGCATCAGAAGGTGAAGAAGCGTCGGCGCCTCCAGAGGCTCCGATGGCCAGGAGCCGCATGCACGTCGAGGCTCAAACGGGCGCGGAGACGCTCACGCACGCAGACAGGATGCGGTTCGGGGCGGAGCTGACCCCGGAGGGCGGGGCGCGGCTGCGCCTGTTCGCCCCTGCCGCCGCGGCGCTGAAGGTGGCGCTGGACGAGCACAAGCCAGGATCAACGGAGCCGCTGGCGATGGAGGCACGCGGCGACGGGTGGTTCGAGGCGCTGGTGGCGGACGCCCGTCCGGGGACGCGGTACAGGTTCGTTCTTCCGGATGGATCGCGGGTACCGGATCCGGCGTCGCGCTTTCAGCCCTTGGGTGTGCACGGGCCGAGCGAGATTGTGGACCCGGAGGCGTTCCAGTGGACCGATGGCGGGTGGAAGGGACGGCCGTGGGAAGAGGCCGTGCTGTATGAGCTGCATGTGGGGACGTTTACGCAGGAGGGGACGTTCGCGGCCGCGGCAGGGAGGCTGGAGCACCTGACGGGGCTGGGGGTGACCGGGATCGAGCTGATGTGTCCGGTGGCGTTTGCGGGACAGCGGAGCTGGGGGTATGACGGCGTGATGCTGTATGCGCCGGACTCGACGTATGGCCGGCCGGAGGATCTGAAGAGCTTTATCGACCGGGCGCATGGGCTGGGGATGATGGTGATCCTGGATGTGGTTTACAACCACTTCGGGCCGGAGGGGAATTACCTGCCGAAGTACTTTCCGGAGATCTTCAGTGCGGAGCACAAGACGGCGTGGGGGCCGGGGCTGAACTTCGACGGACCGGGGTCGGCGGAGGTGCGGCAGTTCATCCTTCAGAATGCGCTGTACTGGATCGAGGAGTTCCGGGTGGACGGGCTGCGGCTGGATGCGTCGCATGCACTGATCGACGGGAGCCCGCGGCACATTCTGGATGAGCTGGCGGAGCGGGTGCGGGCGTGCGCGGGAGAGCGGACGGTGCACCTGATTCTGGAGAACGAGCAGACGATCGGGCGGCTGCTGACGCGCCGACCGGATGGCAGCGAGATCGCGTACACGGCGCAGTGGAACCATGCCAGCGATCATCTGCTGGGCGAGGCGATGCGTCCGGTGTGCGACCCCGCGGATGCGAACCAGCGGCACGATACGGACGAGCTGGGCAAGGCGCTGGCGCAGGGGTTTGTGGCCGGGGAGCTGAACTGCCCGGATCCGGAGGACGAGATCCAGGTTCCGCCGACGGCGTATGTGAGCTTTATCCAGACGCACGACCTGGTGGGGAACCGGGTGTTCGGGGAGCGGATTCATGCGCTGGCACCAGGGGAAGCGGTGCGGGCGATTGCGGCGATCTACCTGCTGCTGCCGCAGTGTCCGATGCTGTTTATGGGGGAGGAATGGGCGGCGACGACGCCGTTTCCTTTCTTTTCGGACTTTGGAGGAGAGCTGGGGGAGGCGGTGCGGAAGGGGCGAAGGGAGCAGATGGAGCGGACGGGACAGCTGAAGGCGGGAGAGCTGGACGGTGCTCCCGACCCGCAGGCGGAGTCCACGTTCCGGTCGGCGAAGCTGCACTGGGAGGAGCTGGAGGACCCGGCGCATGCGGCGCAAGTGAGGTGGTACGGGACGATACTGGCGCTGCGGCGGGAGCGGTTGGTGCCTCTGCTGCGGGGTCTGGTGGGGAGCTGCGGAACGCACGAGGTGCTGGGGCCGGGACGGCTGAAGGCGGAGTGGCAGCTGAGCAACGGAGCGCAGCTGTCGCTGGCGGCGAACCTGTGCGGGGAGACTTCGGGTGGGTTCGGAGCGGCGCGGGGAACGCCTCTGTGGGTGGAGGGGACGGAGGCCGAGGATGGGAGGCTGGGGCCGTGGACGGTGCGGTGGTGTGTGGAGGAGCCGGGCGGCTGATTCGGGGGGCGGAGCTGTAATTGTCGGTGTACGATGAAGGCTCCCAGCGGGTAGGCTGTGAGGGTGCTGGGAGCACCGGAGCGCGGAGCTTTTGGGCGGTGCCCGGCGTACTCATACCTCCGTGGAAATCCGTCTAGGGTGTCATGCAAATGGCTATGGCGACGGACATCGTCCGGATCAGCTCCCGGGAGCGCGCTCTGAACGAGCTGGATGATATGGACGTCCTGGTGCGGACGCATCGGGCGCGGCTGCTGCGGTTTGTGACGTTTTCGCTGGGGGACGAGGACCTGGCGGCCTCCGTTGTGCAGGACTGCTTTGTGAAGGCGTGGGCGAACCGGGAGAAGTTCCGGGGGGACTGCAGCGTGCAGACATGGCTGCACTCGATTGCGCTGAACCTGGTGCGCGACTATCAGCGGACGCAGAAGTTCCGGTTCTGGCGGCAGGTGCGGAAG
>DATLMQ010000279.1:0-4605 GCA_035537215.1 Acidobacteriaceae bacterium | reverse complement strand
TCCTCCACGTCCACTACGCCATCCCGCACTCCGTCTCCGCCCTGCTCGCCCGCCAGATGCTCGCCGCCCAGGGCATTCATCTGCCCTTCATCACCACCCTCCACGGCACCGACATCACCCTCGTCGGCCTCGACCGCTCCTACCTCCCCATCACCCGTTTCGGCATCAACGAGTCCGACGGCGTCACCGCCATCTCCGAGCACCTCGCCGACCGTACCCACGAAGCCTTCTCCACACAGAAACCCATCGAAGTCATCCGCAACTTCGTCAACTGCGATCTCTACCGCCGAGACCCCGCCCTCGTCGCCCGCGAGCGCCCCCGCTTCGCCGCCCCCGATGAGCGCCTGCTCGTGCATCTCTCCAACTTCCGCCCCGTCAAGCGCGTGCTCGATGTCGTCGAGGTCTTCGCCCGCGTCGCCGCCGCCCTTCCCGCCCGCCTTCTGCTCATCGGCGACGGCCCCGAGCGCTCCGCCGCCGAGTTCCTCGCCAAGCGCCTCGGCATCTCCGACCGCATCGACTTCCTCGGCAAGCAGGAAAACGTCCACGAGCTCCTCCCCCTCGCCGACCTCATGCTCATGCCCAGCGAGATGGAAAGCTTCGGCCTCGCCGCCCTCGAAGCTATGGCCTGCTGCGTCCCCGCGATCGCCACTCGCGTCGGCGGCGTCCCGGAGCTCATCGATGACGGCGTCAACGGCCTGCTCTTTTCCGTCGCCGACATCGATAGCATGGCCCGCGCCGCCATCGCCCTGCTCTCTGACCCCGTCCGCCTCGAAGCCATGTCCACCGCCGCCCGCCGCACCGCGCAGGATCGCTTCTGCGCCTCCCGCATCATCCCCCTCTACGAAGCCTTCTACGATCGCGTCATCGCCGGCAGCACCGCCAGGTAGCCGCACAGCAAACGGGACGCGCAACATCTCCGCGCAGCCCGCGTCTTCACCGTTGTCGAGCAGTTCTCCTGCTATTAGCATCTCGGATGCCTGCCCCACGGAACCCCCGAAAGCGGCATGGCGCGGGCCTATCCTCGAAAGCACCGGCGCCTCGCGCGCTGTTTAGAGAGGTTCGTATGAAGATTCAACCGACGCGCATCAAGAGGTCCTCGGCACTCGTCAGCCTCACGGCCGCCGTCACCCTCGTGCCCGGCTCCCCGCTGCTCGCCCAGCAGACCCAGCAGGCTCAGCCGCAGAGCCAGATGAGCGGCACCTCGCATCCCGAGCAGGTCGAGGGCACCATCTCCGCCACGCCCGCGCAGACCTCCTCGCCTCATTACGCCAAGCCGTCGCCCGCCGTTCGCTACACCGATCCCTCCGAGGCTCCGGCACCGGTCGCCTCCACCCCCGCGCCTGTCGTCCGCAGCTATGATCCCGCTCCCGCGCTGACTCCCCAGCCCAGCCCCGCTCCCCAGGTCGCCTCCGTGCCGGCCTACGACAGCCCTTCCGCGGAGCTCCATCGCAACGCTGCCGTGCCCGACCCCGACGGCAGCATCGTCACCGCTGTGCCGGAGCGTCCCGGTGAGCTCGGCGAAGGCACCGTCCTCCGCGCCCGCCTCCAGACTCCGCTCTCCACGCGCGAAAGCCAGGTCGGCAACACCTTTCTCGCCGAGCTCGCCCAGCCCGTCACCTGTCACGGCGAAGTCCTCCTCCCCGCCGGGTCGCAGATCAAGGGCCGCGTCTCCGCCGTGCACGGCGGCCGCCGCATCGGCGGTCCCGCCTACATCCGCCTCCAGCCCGACACCATCACCGTCCCAGATGGCACCGTCCGCCGCCTGCACGCCCAGGTCACCGACCTCGACAACTTCGAAGACTCGCACGTCAACTCCGAAGGCACCATCGTCGGCGGCGAACATCCCAAAGCCACCCTCGCCGCTCTCGGCCTCACCACCAGCAGCGCCGTCGTCGCCGGAGCCATGATCGGCGGCGGCGTGGGCGCAGGCGTCGGTGCCGTCGTCGGTGCGGGCGTCGGCACCATCTGGTGGCTCAAGCGCGATCACCAGCAGGAGCTCCCCTCCGGCACCGGCCTCGTCTTCAGCCTCGACGAGCCCCTCGTCGTCTCCCAATCCGTGCCCCAGACCGTGCCCCAGACTGTGCCCCAGACCGTCTCCCGCTAGCTCCCACGGCCCGGTTCCAAAACCCAGAAGGCCCTCGCCAAAGCGAGGGCCTTCTCACATCCGAACCTGCTCTCTTGAATCACACCCAAAGCGCCGTCATCTCGACCCGAGGCCGAAGGCCGCAGCGGAGAGATCCGCAGTCCGGTCCGCCACTGTCCTAGCTCAGGCCAGCAGCCGCTTCCAGTTCTTCTGGTTCTTCCGGTACGTCTTCTTCAGGTCCTCCAAAATTCGCTGAAAGTCCCCGTTCTCGCTCACGCCCTTCCACGCCGGATTCTTGCTGAACCACGGATAGTTTTCATTGCCCAGGTAGATCGCGCGCCGCAGCCAGTGCAGCGCCTCCGGCACGTCATCCTCCACCGCGAAGTATGTCGCCAGCCGGTACGCCATCTCGTTGTCCGCCTCCGCCGCCGACAGCACATCCTCGGTGATAAACGTCGCCGCCCTCGTCCGGTCGCCCAGCTGCACGTAGCACATCGCAATCGTCGGAAACACGATCCGCAGGGACGCATCGTCCCGAATCACCGTCTCCAGCGTATCCACCGCGCGTGAAAGATGCCCCTCCCGCATCTGCTGATATCCCTGCGAAATCCGCAGCAGCGGCTGCCGCGGCTCCAGCGTCAGCCCCTTCTCAATCTCGTCGCTCGCCAGCTCCAGCTGGTTCTGGTACTGGTACACCCGCGCGCGATGGTTATAGATCACCGCCGCATTCGACGGGTTCAGTCGCAGCGACGTATTGAACTGCCGCAGCGCCTCCTCGTACAGCCCATCATTGCGCAGCGTCAGCCCCGCCACCAGGTGCACATTCCAGTCGTTTCCCGCCTCCTGCAGCAGATGCTCGATCCCATGCCGCGCGCTCTCCTTCTCGCCCCGGCTCAGCAGCATGTACACGCGATACAGGTTCGCCTCCACCATGTCCGGATCGCGCTCCAGCGCCCGGTCGAACGCGCGCCTCGCCTCCAGCACATGCATCTGCCCGCCCAGCCCATGCCGCACATATTGAAGGTGCGTAATCCCCAGCCCCGACCACCCCGGCGCATACCCCGGATCCCGCGACACCACGCCTTCAAACAGCTCGCGCGCCCGCTCCAGTTCCTCCCGGTTCCCCGTCCGCGACATGAACGACGACAGCAGCGCCCGCGCCTGCAGATACTCCTCCGAGATCTCGTTCCCCAGCGAGCTCTCCCGCCCGCCCGTATTGCTCCCGCTGTTCAGCTCTCCGCTTCCATGCAGCTCCGCAAACACCTCGTCGCAGATCTCCGCCTGCACCGCGATCAGATCGAACGACTCCACGCTGATCGATCCGCCCGTCCGCACACTCTGCCGCGCCACATCCAGCAGCTGCCAGTTCAGATCGAACCCGTTCTCCGACCGCAGGAAGTTCCCCGCCAGCACGAAGTTCACCAGCAGCTTCCTCCCCACACTCAACGGATCCAGCTGCCGCGTCGGCACATTCATCAGCGCACTCGAAGGCCGCACCACCAGCGACGGAACCTTCGCCAGCCGTGCTCCCAGCGCATCCGCCAGCGCATACCCGTAGAACGGCGTCGCCTCCGTCGTGCCCAGGTTCACAAACGGCAGCACCACAATGCTCGTGCCCTCCGTGGTCTCCTTCGCCGTGCTCTCCCGAAACCGCTCCGCCAGCATCGACAGAATGCCCGTCGTCCGCTTCTCTTCCTCCGGCGTCTCCATGTCCAGCCGCTGTTGCGCCGGCATATTGATGGCGCCTTCTCCCGGCATCACCATCGCGTCCAGCTGCAGCGACTTCACAATCGTCTTCAACCCCTCGCGCACCTCCGCGGCCGACCCATACCGTTCCGCCGGCTGCTTCTCCAGGCAGCGCAAAACCACGCTCTCCAGCTCCCGCGGAATCTCCGGCACAATCTCGCGCAACGGCGGCGGCGAGGCAAACTGGATCGCCCGTATGCTCTGCAGCTCCTGCGCATCCGGCCGGTGAAACGGATGCCGCCCGCTCACCATCTCGTACAAAATCAGCCCCAGCGCGAAGATGTCGCTCTGCACGCTGCTCCGCCCCGTCACAAACTGCTCCGGAGCCATGTACGCGATCGTCCCCCCGCGCGCCGTATACGTCTGCCCCGGCAGCCCCGGAGAGACCGGCTTCTCCGGCGACGATGGATCGAAGTCCCTGTCCTCGCGCTTCAGCTGCCGCGCCAGCCCGAAGTCCAGAATCTTGATCAGCCCGCCATCGGTCAGCATCACATTCGCCGGCTTCAGGTCGCGATGAAAGATCCCCAGGTTGTGCGCCGCCTGCAGACCATCCGCGATCTGCATCCCGCTCGAGAGCACCAGTTGAACGTTTGCCGGCCCCTCCCCAATCACCTTGTCCAGGCTCTTGCCCGGGATGTACTGCATCACAATGTAGGCTTCGTCCTCCTCTTCGCCTACCTCGTAAATTGCGCAGACATTGGGGTGATCGATCGCCGACGCCAGCCGTGCCTCCCGCATCTGCGTCACCCGCATCTGCTCCGGCGTCTGCGATCCCC
>DATLMQ010000278.1:0-5621 GCA_035537215.1 Acidobacteriaceae bacterium | reverse complement strand
CTTCTCAAAAACTACCGCCGGAAGTCCCGGCCGCCGCGATCGTGATCGAAGTCCCGCCCACGATCGAAGTCCCGGCGATCGAACCGCCGCGCCCGCTCCCACGCCTGCTGCCGTTCCCAGGCCTCATGCGCCCGCCATCCGTTGTCGCGGCCATAATAGTAGCCCGGCCGCCCATACACCACCTCGGGCGCGGCATACACAGGAGCCGGAGCCACATACACCGGCCGTCCAATGCTCACCCCGAACGCCACCCGCTGCGCCTGCGCCGCCGGTGCCGCCATGGTCATCGCCGCGCCTGCCACCGCGGTCACCGCCAGTACCTTGGTTAGAGTTGCTGCCTTTACGCCCGTAAGCTTCGCGGTAAGTGTGGATAGCTTCATGGCCGTTCCTCCTGCTGGCGATCACATCCGCCTTGCATTCAGATAAACGCGCCCTCCACCCCCGTGTTGCGCGCAACCTTCGCCCGCATCCCGGGTCAGCACCCAGCCTGCCCCGAGCCCTCTCCTACCGCCCAAACGAATACCGCAGCCCCGCCTGCACCAGCCGCGGAGCCGCCAGCGTCAGCAGCGGCGTCCGTCCCGCATCGATCGACCGGTTCAGCAGGTTCTGCGCCCCCGCAAACAGCACTAGCCCGTGCCCCAGCCCCCGGTCCGCCGACACATCGAACCGCGCAAACGGATGCAGCAGGAACTGGTTCCCCGCATCGTCGAACTGCTGCCCCGTGTAGTTCGCAAACACGTGAAACTCCGCCACCCGCGGCGCCGCATAGTTCACCGTCGCCGTCAGCATCTGCCGCGGCACCTGCGGAATCCAGTTGCCCGTCAGGTTCGTCTGCGCCGCGCTCGACGTGTTGAACGCCGTCACCGTCGCAAACGCCAGCTGGTATCCAAAGCTCGCATCCACACCGCGCCAGCGATTGCTCTGCGCTTCGACCATCAGCCCCCGGCTGCGAATCTGCCCCAGGTTCTGCCGCTGCAGCGTCTGCGTCGTCGCCGTCTGCGCCAGCGCCACCGCCGAGATCGGCCGGTTCACCACCGTCCAGAAATACGTCGTCCGCAGGTGGCCCACATCCCGTCCCCGCGCCCGCACCGACGCAAACTCCGCGCCGAACTCATACCCCGTCGCCCGCTCCGCCAGCAGGGAATTGTTCGCCAGCGTCGTCTGCTGCCCCACCTGCCCCGTCCGGTACAGCTCATTCATCGTCGGCCCGCGAAACGCCCGGAACGCCGTCCCTGTCAGCGACACACCATGCGGCAGAATCTTCACCAGCCCGATCCGCGGACTTGCCACCAGCTCATCGATCTCCGGCAGCTTCGTGATCACGTTGCCCGTCGACACCACCTGCCGTCCGTCAAACGTCCGGAAGCTATCCACCCGCACACTCCCTGACAGCGACCACCCTCGCGGCTGCCAGATCGCATCCGCATACCCGCCCAGCTCCCTCTGCCGCGCGCTGATGCTCGTCGTCGAGGTCGCGACATTGTTCGTCACCGGCGACTCCGCGTCCGTCGCCCGGATGTCCCGCATATCCAGCCCCAGCGCTCCTGTCAGCGTGCTCGCCAGCACCCTCGTCCCCTGCAGCGAAAACCCGAACTCATCCGTCGGTACCCGCTGCAGCCGCGTCAGCCGCTCCGTATCGCGAGTCGCCGCCAGCGACAGAATCGACGAAAACGTCTGGCTGTAGTTCTCCCGCGCGCCGAACAGCCGCAGCGCCGCATGCGTCTTCGCCAGCTCCGTATCCCCGCCCGCCGAGTAGCGCCACAGCCGCGTCGCGTTCACCTGCAGCGGCGTCCCGTTCGACCGCGTCTCGTTCAGCACATTGCCCCGCACAAACGCCGTCGTCCCGCTCGCCGTCGGCGGCGTCCGCAGCTCCATCCGCCCGCTCTGCTCATCCACATTCGAAGGCACATCCACCCGTCCCCGGAACGCCGGCGCCGTCGGTATATATCCTCCCGTCCGCGTCTGGTTGCCCGCCACCAGCAGGCCGCCGTACGAGTTCGCCGCATTCACCAGAAGGTCCGCCAGCACCGAGTTCTGCGTCGCTCCACTCGCGTCCGCCATCACCTGCAGCGTCCGCTCCCGCGGCTCCACCGGCTCCACATCGATCACGCCGCCAATCGCGCTCGACCCATACAGCTCCGACGACCCCCCGCGGATCAGCTGCACACTTCGCACCGCCAGCGGCGGCATCTCGTCCCAGTGAATCCATCCGCCAAACGGATCGTTCAGCGGCACCTGGTCGCTCACCACCAGCGTCCGGCTCGCCGCCGTCGACCCCAGCCCCCGCAGGCTCACACCCTCCGTCGTCGGATTCGCCGTCCACGAGCTCGTCCTCCGAAACAGCTGAAACCCCGCCACCTGCCGCAGCCGGTCATCCAGCGTCAGCGCCGGCATCGTCTCCAGCTGCCGCTGGTTCAGCACAGCAATGCTGGAAGCCGCATCGTTGATCCCCGCCAGCCCGCGATCCGCCGTCACCGTCACCGTCTGCTGCCCCGCCGCCGGCCGCAGCGTCACCCTCCGGTCCCCTCCGCTCGCCAGGTCAGAAACCGTCGCCGGTGCGAACCCCGGGGCCGCCACCTCCGTCACCCACGCCGCCCCGGCCTGCACCTGCGCGCACCCTCGGCCATCCACCTGCGCCGTCGTCCTTGCCCCCGTTCCGGTCTCGCCCGTGGCCCGCGTCCTCACCGTCGCTCCCGGCAGGGCTCGCCCCATCGAATCCACCACGCACACGCGCGCCATCCCCTGCGCCTGCACACTGCACACTCCCACCGCCGCCCACACTCCAACCGCGAACGACGCTCCCGGCGCCGCCTTCCCCTCGAATCTCCACATACCTTCAGGCTCTCACAGGCATCCTCCGCTCGTGCGAAGACGCATCCCTTTCGCTCAATCCAGGACCGAGGCAGCACTCCTCCCACAGGACGACTCCAACCCCCCAGGAGTTTCCCCCATGAGCCCTTCCGCCTCCTCGCCCGGCCTCGCCGACCCCACCCTGCTCGACCCCTTCACCCGCAAGCCCGAATCCAGCTCCAGCGGCACCGCCCACCCCGGCCAGGAGCTCCTCCAGGTCGTCATCGAAACCCCCCGCGGCAGCCGCAACAAGTACAGCTTCGACCCCGACGAGCGCGTCTTCCGCCTCAAAGCCGCCCTCCCCGCCGGCATGGTCTTCCCCTACGACTTCGGCTTCATCCCCCGCTCCATCGGCGGCGACGGCGACCCCCTCGACATCCTCGTCCTCATGGAAGAGCCCGCCTTCCCCGGCTGCGTCCTTCTCGTCCGCCTGCTCGGCGTCATGGAAGCCGAGCAGGTCGAGCACGCCGACACCGACCACCCCGAGACCCAACGCAACGACCGCCTCATCGGTGTCGCCGAAACCGCGCAAATCTACGCTAATTTCGATCAAATCGACGCTATTCCCGTTCAAATGCGCACGGAAATCGAGCAGTTTTTCTCCAACTACCACCAGCTCCAGGGCAAACGATCCCGCACCCTCGCCTGGAGCGACACCCCCGCCGCCCGCGATCTCATCTCCGAGGCCCTCTTGCGCTACAAGAACAAGCCCTGAGCCCTCAGGAACTTTCCTCTCCCGGAGCGCGCTCCGGAAAGAACACCGACACCACCGTCCCTCGCCCCGGCCGCGACCGCACCCGTATCGAAGCCCCATGCTTCACCAGGATCTCCAGCGACAGCCACAGCCCCAACCCCGTCCCCGTGGACGCCTTTGTCGTGAAAAATGGCCGGAAAAGCCGCTTTTTCGTCTCTTCCGTCATCCCCTGTCCGGAGTCCGCCACCGTCGCCCGCACCCCCGGTCTGTCCCCGCGATACACCCTCGTCCGCACCAGCAGCCGCCCTCCCCGCGGCATCGCATCCAGCGCATTCCCCACCAGGTTCACAAACACCTGCCGCAGCTCCCCCTGCGATCCAAACACCGTGCAGTCATCGCACAACCGCGTCTCCGCACCCACCATCAGCACATGCGCGCGCCCGTGAAACAGCGTCAGCACCGACTCGATCAGCGCAGCCACGTCGCACACCGTCGGCCCTGAAGGATCGCGATAAAACCGCAGCGTCTGCGTCGCAATCTCCGTCACCCGCCGTATCTCCTGCTCCGCCAGGGACACATAGCTCATCCGCTCCGTCGCGTCCGTCGCGTCCCGCAGCAGAAACAGCAGGTTCGTCACCGCCTCCAGCGGATTGTTGATCTCATGCGCAATTGAGGCTGCCAGCCGTCCCGTCGCCGCCAGCTTCTCCGCCTGCACCAGCGCCTCCACGCCCCGCCTCCGCTCCGTGATGTCCGCCACCGTGCCCAGAAACCGCACCGCCCGCTCCTCGCCCCGGCTCCCCGGCACCGGCTCGAAGTACGCCATCCCCGTCGAACTCGCCCACCGCTCCTCGCCTGACGGATGAATCACCCGGTAGTCCGCGCTGTAGCTTGCCCGTATCTGCGGATCGAGCACACGTTCCACCAGCTCCACGATCCTCGGCCGGTCCTCCGGGTGCACACGGTCCAGAAAGTCCTCCATGCGCAGCGGCGCGTCCATCGCCACACCGAAGATCTCGCGGCACCGCGGCGACCACCGCAGCTCCTCTGTCAGCGGATTCAGATCCCACACACCCAGGTCCGCCGCCCGCGTCGCCAGCTCCAGCGTCTCGCGCGCCTCCGCTGTAGCCTGCTCCGCCCTCTTCCGCGAGTCGATATTCTCGCTGATCGCTATCGTGTATACCGGCTCTCCGCTCTCATCCCGCAGCGGCGACAGCGAGTTCCTCACCCACACCGTCGTCCCGTCCGGCCGCACGTACCGCTTCTCCATCTGGATGTCGGGAGCCTCCCCGGCATACAGCAGACCCGTCTCCCGTGCCGTCTCCGCCCAGTCATCCGGATGGGTGATCGACCGCACCGTCTCTCCCTGCAGCTCTTGAAACGTGCGCCCCACAATGTCCAGAAACGCGCTGTTCGCTTCCACGAAGTGTCCTTCGCGGTCCGCAATCGCCAGCCCTACCGATGTATGCGCGAACGCCGGCCCCAGCAGCCGTCCCTTTTCCCCCGCCGAGACCCCGCTTGCAGCATTGATCCGGCGCAGGCTCTCCATGCTCCCCTACCCGCGCCCCTGGCCGGCTTCGATCGCCGCCCCCACCCGCAGCATCGTCGCCTCGTCGAAGTGCCTGCCCAGCACCTGCACGCCAATCGGCAGGCCCGCCGCCGTCGTTCCCGCCGGCACGCTCATCCCGCAGATCCCCGCCAGCGACGCCGCCACCGAGTAGATATCCTCCAGGTACATCTGCAGCGGATCGTCCGTCTTCTCTCCCAGCTTGAATGCCGGCGTCGGCGTCACCGGGCACACAATCGCATCCACCTTCGCGAACGCCCCCAGGAAGTCCCGCGCCAGCAGCGTCCGCACCTGCTGCGCCTTGCGGTAGTACGCGTCGTAGTAGCCCGCCGAAAGCACATACGTTCCCAGCAGGATGCGCCGCTTCACCTCCGGCCCAAATCCTTCGTCCCGCGTGTTCCGGTACATCGCCGAAAGCGTCCCCGCCTCCTTCGCGCGCAGCCCGAACCGCACGCCATCGAACCGCGACAGGTTCGCGCTCGCCTCCGCCGTCGCCACCACGTAATACGTCGG
>DATLMQ010000277.1:0-5077 GCA_035537215.1 Acidobacteriaceae bacterium | reverse complement strand
CCCACCTGGCCTACTGGCACCCTGACATACTGGCACCCTGACATACTGGCACCCTGAAACGCCCACCCAGCCACCGGAAATCAGGCACCCCACACCCTCCGCCCATCCCGATACCCTACACACTCGCCGCCAGCATCTGCTCCGCATGCCGCCGCGAGGTCTCCGTCAAACTCGCCCCCGACAGCATCCGCGCAATCTCTTCCACCCGTTCCGCCCGCTCCATCCGCCGCACCCCCGTCTGCGTCCGTCCCCTCCGCTCCGTCTTCTCAATCAAAAAGTGCTGATCCGCAAACGCCGCAATCTGCGGCAGATGCGTAATGCAGATCACCTGCTGCGCCCGCGCCAGCGACTTCAGCTTCTGCCCCACCGCCTCCGCCGCGCGTCCCCCAATCCCGATATCGATCTCGTCGAACACCAGCGTCCGCGGCAGCGCCGTCTTCCGCCGCTTGCTCGACGACGCCCCCTCCTCCACCGCCACCTTCAGCGCCAGCATCACCCGGCTCATCTCCCCGCCCGACGCAATCTCGTCCAGCGGCTTCAGCGGCTCGCCCGGATTCGTCGCAATCCGGCACTCCACCCGGTCCCACCCCGCCGCCGTCCACCCCGCCGGCGACTCCTCCGCCGTGACCTCCACCGCGAACCGCGCCTGCATCGCCAGCTCATTGATCTGCCGCTCGGCCAGCTTGGCCAGCTTCCGTCCCGCCGCCACCCTCTGCTCGCTCAGCCTGCCCGCGGCCACCGCATACTCGCTCGCCAGCCGCGCCAGCTGCGCCTCCAGCTCCTTCAGCGTAGCCTCGCGATTCTCCAGCTCATGCAGCTTTCCCCCCACCTCTTCGCCAAACGCCATCACCTCGGCCAACCCCGGCCCGTACTTGCGCTTCAACCGCTCCAGCGCCGCCAGCCGGTCCTCAATCTCGCCCAGCCTCTCCGGCGACGCCGTCACATCCCCTGCAAAGTCCCGCAGCGTCGCCGCCGCATCCTCCACCGTCGCCTTCGCGCCCGTCAGCCCCGCCGCCGTCTCCCTGAACCGCTCATCGAACCGCGCCAGGTCCTCTACATGCCGCAGCGCGCCGCCCAGCAGCGTCTCGGCCGAAACCTCCGCCTCGTACAGCATCTCCAGCGCCGCATTCGCTCCCGTAAACAACCGCTCCGCATTCGCCAGCACGCGCTTCTCCGCCTCCAGCCGCGCATCCTCCTCCGCGTCCGTAATGCCCGCCGCCTCAATCTCGCGCGCCTGGAAGCTCCACAGGTCCAGCAGCCGCAGCCGGTCCTGCTCCGCCGCTCGCAGCTCCTCGATCTTCTCCCGCACCTCGCGCCACCGCGCAAACGCCGCCCCCACCTCGTCCACACCCGTGGCCCCATCCAGCCCCGCATACCGGTCCAGCAGCAGCCGCTGCTGCGCCGCATCGAACGCCACCAGCGTCTCCGTCTGCGCATGCACCAGCGCCAGCTCCGGCGCCAGCTGCCGCAGCACCGCCACCGTCGCCGGCTGATTGTTCACAAACACCCGCCCTTTGCCCGCCGCGCCGATCTCCCGTCGCAGCAGAATCTCCCCTCCCTCCGGGTCGATCCCGTTGGCCTCCAGCACCGCCTCCGCCCCCGGCGTCGACTCGAAGACACACCCCACCGTCGCCTTCTCCGCCCCAAACCGCACCAGGTCGCTCGAAGCCTTCCCTCCCAGCAGCAGCACCAGCGCGTCGATCAGGATCGACTTTCCCGCACCCGTCTCCCCCGTCAGCAGATTCAGCCCCGGGCCGAACTCCGCCACCGCGTGATCGATCACAGCATAGTTTTCAGCTCGCAATTCCAGCAGCATGGCGTCTCGTCACCGAGAGCATAGCAGCCCACCCTCCCTCGCCCCACATCCGCCCTCACCTCGGCAGCCCCGAAGCAAACCTTGGTAACGAGTCCAGCCTGCTCCGCGCAACGTCCTATAGTTGGACTGCGTTTCGCAGCAGCAACGGAACAACGCGTTCCGGAGGTCGCAAGTGAAAACGACTGTTCTTGCATTATTCCTCGCAGCTTCCCCCGTTCTCGCTCAGGATCCCGGCATGATGGCCGCTCAGACCCAGCAGAATATGGCAAGTGACGCGAACGCCCAGATTCAGTCCATGCTGCAGTTAAGTGCAGTGACTCAGGCAGCCATGACTCAGCTAGCCATGACCCAGGAGATTTTGACCCAGCAACAAACGGTGACCTGGGACGCAGGCATATCCAACTCCGCCCTACACATCCCGCCCTGGAGCGCCTGGAAGGTCGACTCTTCGAACTATCTCAATCTCTCTGTCAAGCCCGGGACAGTCAAACCCGGCACTCAGGTTCGCATCAAGTGGCGCGGCGGAGAATATGCCGGGGTGTACTACACGCTCGATGGCTGGAGCCCAAGCCCTGCGTCGACGCCCTACACAGGCCCGATCACCATCAACGGCCCCGTCCACCTTCAGGCCATCGCATTGGACTCGGGATGGACGAGAACCCCAATCCTCGATGCGGAATACAACGTCACCTCCACCGTCAATCCTTCCCCTGAAAAGCCCGCTGTTGCAACAGGCGGCTTTCTGCGGGCCGGCACGGTCTTAAAGTTGAAAACCGCCGCTGAGGTCACCTCCAACGCCGCGAAACAAGGGGACAAAGTTCCGCTTGTGCTGGATCAGGACGTGACCGTAAGCGGTGCCATAGTGATCCCCAAAGGAACGCCCGTAGATGCGGTTCTCACCCAGGTGGCTCCTTCAAAGGGTCCCCATCACCCCGCCATGCTCGTCGTGGCGGTTCGCTCCATTCAGAACGCTGTAACACCGGTCAAGCTGCTCGGAATCGAGACGATGCAGGGCGCAGCAGGCCAAAGCTCTGGAGAAGCCGTGATTGAACCCGGCATGATTGTTGACGCAAAAGTTGCGGTAGACACAAAGCTGCTGCGCTAGGTCCAGCTCCCGTGTCGGCAATTCCTCGTGCCCTCATCGATTCCTGCACGGCGTCGCCTCATTCCCGCGTTTACACTGATCGCAGCGTATGACGGCACACCTTCTCGCCCTTTTTCTCCTGCAAGACGCTCCGCCGCCTTCCGCGGGCCCGCTCCCCGGCGGTCACTCCAGCGCCATCCTCGACATGGTGCACTCCAGCGGCCCCACCGCCCTCACCGTCCTCGGCATCCTGCTGATCGCCAGCGTCCTCTCCTGGTCCATCATCATCGCCAAGTGGCGCGCCTTCAACGCCGCCGACGTCCAGGGCAAGCGCTTCATCCGCACCTTCCGCAAATCCGGCCGCCTCTCTGAAATCGCCGCCGTCGCCGACCAGTTCAAGCCCAGCCCCCTCGTCGCCGTCTTCCACGAAATCCACGACGAGTACCAGCGCCAGGCCGGCGGCCGCGGCACCCCGCCCAACCCCCAGGCCCTCGAGCGCGCCGCCCAGACCGCCGCCTCCGAGTCCCTCACCATCATGGAACGCCGCATGACCTGGCTCGCCACCACCGCCCAGTGCGCCCCCTTTGTCGGCCTCTTCGGCACCGTCATGGGCATCATCGACGCCTTCCACGGCCTCGGCACCGCCGGCGCCGCCACCCTCCGCGCCGTCGCCCCCGGCATCTCCGAAGCCCTCATCACCACCGCCGCCGGCCTCGTCGTCGCCGTCCCCGCCGTCGTCGGCTACAACCAGCTCACCCAGCGCCTCCGCGAGTTCGCCGCCCGCATGGACGACTTCGGCCGCGAGCTCCTCAACGCCATCGAGAACGCCGCCCTCGTCACCAACCAGCAGCCCTCCACCCATGACGACGGTGCCCCTCGCCGGAGGTCCTCCTAACCCATGGCCTTCACCTCCTCCACCGGCCGCACCCAGTCCGCCCTCTCCGACATCAACATCACCCCCCTGGTCGACGTCGTCCTCGTCCTTCTGCTCATCTTCATGGTCACCGCCCCCGTCCTCCAGTCCGGTGTCGAAGTCGCCGTCCCCCAGACCCGCACCGTCAACCAGCTCACCGAAGAGCACACCGTCGTCACCATCGACAAAGACCAGAACGTCTTCCTCCAGGACAAACCGGTCAACATCCACGACCTCCCCCGCGCCCTCGCCGCCACCGGCCACGCCGACGCCCGCCGCGTCGTCTACGTCCGCGCCGACCAGAAGGTCCCCTTCGGCGCCTTCGCCTCCGTCATGGATGCCGTCAAGCAGGCCGGCATCGGCAACATCAGCATCGTCACCCGCCCCATCGAGCCCTAGCCACCGAAGATGCTCACGCCGCTTCCCACATCCGCATCCACCGGTCCGCCACCACGCTGGGTGCCCCATCCATACGCGAAGCGGATGGGTGGGCCCACCGGTCACGCTCACCTCAACCATGACCTCGCACCCCCACTAATCGTCATCTCAACCATGACCTCACACCCCACCAATCGTCATCTCGACCGGAGGCTCACGCAGTGAGCCGTAGCGGAGAGATCCCCGCATTTCCCGACACGGCCGCCTGTCCAGCGCCCCCGTCCTCTTGACCCACCCATGAGCGTTTTCGCCAGCCTCGACGACAGCACCCCCGACAGCTTCTCCAGCGGCTTCGCCGGAGCCGTCGGCCTGCACCTGCTCGTCACCGCCGTCATCGTCGCCCTGGCCTTCTTCCTTCCCCAGCACCATCAGCCCTGGGGCGAAAGCTCCGCCTCCATCGGCGCCATCCAGGCCTCCATGGTCTCTTCCATCCCGCTGCCGCCCAAGGTCGCCCCCGTCAAGGACTCCGTCCTCGCCAGCGACAACGTCTCCCCGACCCCCAAGCCGCCGCCCAAGGAAGCCACCCAGCCCCCGCCGAAACCCACCGACATCCTCGTCAAGGAAAAGACCCCCCCGAAGACGCCGCCCAAGGTCGCCCCGGCCGTCGAGCCCACGCCGCCCAAGCACCCCCAGCCCGCCCCCCCGACGCCCAAGGCCGCCACCGGAGACGCCGCCACCCAGCTCCCGCAGTCCCTCACCCAGCTCAAAAACGGCACCGCCCTCGCCACCGTCCAGGACCGCACCTTCGGCAACCGCTACGCCTATTACGTCCAGATCGTCCAGCGCACCGTCGCCCAGAACTGGTTCAGTCAGGAGGCCGACCCCC
>DATLMQ010000276.1:0-4995 GCA_035537215.1 Acidobacteriaceae bacterium | reverse complement strand
AGGTCTGGGCGCGGGAGGCGACGGCAAAGGCGAGGAGCAGAACGAATGCGGACGTAAGGGACAGGCGCAGGCGCGGCGAGGCGCAGAGCTCTGCGGCGATTTCGTTGGCTGCAAAGGTCACGTGTGGCTCCTCCTGAGTTCGAAGCGGAATTGTAGATGGAGGCGTGGAGAGCGCGTTTGGGACGGGTTTTCCTCACGCGGGGCGCGAGGGACCGGGAAGTAAACTTGGGGGATGGCTGCTGAGTTTACCCACCTGCATTTGCATACGGATTATTCGCTGTTGGACGGGGCTTGTGATGTGGACAAGCTGGCCAAGCATCTGGAGCGGATCGGGCAGGGGTCGGCGGCGATTACGGACCATGGAAATATTTATGGGGCGGTGCACTTCTTCGATGCGATGAAGAAGCGGAACCTGAAGCCGATTCTGGGGTGCGAGCTGTACCTGTGCAAGGAGGACGACCACCGGACCAAGCCGGAGGCGGACTCGAAGTACAACCACTTTCTGGTGCTGGCGGAGAACGAGGCCGGGTACAGAAACCTGGTGCGGCTGACGAGCGAGGCGGCGCTGCATGGGTTTTATCGCAAACCACGGGTGTCGAAGAAATTTCTGGCCGAGCACAGCGAGGGGCTGATCGGATTTTCGGGGTGCCTGGCGGGCGAGGTGTCGCAGCACCTGATGGCCGGGGAGTTCGAGAAGGCCAAGACGGCGTGCGGCGAGTTCGCGGAGATGTTAGGGAAGAACAACTTCTTTCTGGAGATCCAGGACCATGGGCTGGAGCCGGACAAGGCGGTGACGCAGGCGATGTTCAAGCTGGAGCGGGAGCTGGGGATTCCGCTGGTGGCGACCAACGATTCGCACTACATCGAGGATCAGGATGCGCGGTCGCACGAGGTGCTGCTGTGCGTGCAGACGGCGGATTCGATCAACAATCCGAAGCGGTTCCGGTTCGATACGCAGGAGTTCTACATCAAGTCGGCGGAGGAGATGCACCGGCTGTTTGCGCAGAATCCGGAGGTATGCACGCGGACGATGCAGTTTCCGGAGCGCTGCCAGCTGGAACTGACGAAGGTGAAGAATCCGTTTCCGAAGTTCGACTGTCCGGACGGGATGGACATCGATGCGTACTTCGAGCAGGTGTGCCGGGCAGGGTGGCGGAAGCGGCGCGAGACGGCGGTGCGGCACCTGGAGGAGCGCGGGATTCTGCGCAGTTCGATTGCGGAGTACGAGGAGCGGCTGAACCGGGAGATCGAGTGCATCAAGGCGATGAAGTTCCCGGGCTACTTCATGATTGTGTGGGACTTTATACGGTATGCGAAGCAGCACCAGATTCCGGTGGGGCCGGGGCGTGGATCGGCGGCGGGGTCGCTGGTGGCGTATGTGATGGAGATTACGGATGTGGATCCGCTGCAGAACAACCTGCTGTTCGAGCGGTTTCTGAATCCGGAGCGGGTGTCGATGCCGGACGTGGATATCGACTTCTGTATGAACCGGCGCGGCGAGGTGATCCAGTACGTGCGTGAGAAGTACGGCACGGACCAGGTGGCGCAGATCATCACGTTCAACACGATGGCGGCGAAGGCGGCGATCAAGGACGTGGGTCGCGCGATGGATATGCCGTATGGGGAGGTGGACCGGATTGCGAAGCTGATTCCGGCGACGATCGGGATCACGATCGAGCAGGCGCTGAAGGATTCACCGCCGCTGGCGCAGGCGTACGGGACGGATGCGAAGGTGAAGGAGCTGATCGACACGGCGCAGCGGCTGGAGGGGCTGGTGCGCGGGGCGGGGGTGCATGCGGCGGGGGTGGTGATTGCGCCGCAGCCGCTGACGGAGCTGGTGCCGGTGACGCGGACCAAGGATGAGGCGGTCGTCACGAGCTATGACATGAAGGCCGTGGAGAAGATGGGCCTGCTGAAGATGGACTTCCTGGGGCTGACGACGCTGACGGTGATCGACGATTGCCTGAAGCTGATCAAGCTGAATCGCGGGGAGACCGTGGACATGGCGACGATCCCGCTGGATGACCAGAAGACGTATGAGCAGGTGTTTCACCGGGCGCTGACGTCGGGGGTGTTCCAGTTTGAGTCGGGCGGGATGCGCGATGTGCTGCGGCGGTACAAGCCGACGAGCGTGGAGGATCTGACGGCGCTAAATGCGTTGTACCGGCCGGGGCCGATCCAGGGAGGGATGATCGACGACTTTATCGAGCGCAAGTGGGGACGGCGCGCGGTGGAGTACATGTTCGAAGAGCTGGAGCCGATTCTGCGCGAGACGCTGGGCGTGATTGTGTACCAGGAGCAGGTGATGCAGATCAGCTCGGCGATCGGAGGGTATTCGCTGGGGGGCGCGGACCTGTTGCGGCGCGCGATGGGCAAGAAGGATCCGGCGGAGATGGCCAAGCAGCGCGACACGTTTATGGCGGGCGCGGCGGCGAAGAGGTTCGACAAGGCCAGGGCTGGAGCGCTGTTCGACCTGATGGAGCAGTTCGCGGGGTATGGGTTCAACAAATCGCACTCGGCGGCGTATGCGCTGCTGGCGTATCACACGGCGTGGCTGAAGACGCACTATCCGGTGGAGTTCATGGCGGCGCTGCTGACGAGCGAAACGTCGAAGCCGGAGAATGTGGTGAAGTACATCAGCGAGTGCCGGGAGATGAATATCGCGGTGGTGCCGCCGGATGTGCAGGTGTCGGCGGCAACGTTTACGCCGGCGGGGGATGCAATCCGGTTCGGGCTGGCGGCGATCAAGAACGTGGGGCACAACGCCATTGAGTCGATTGTGAAGGCGCGGGAGGAGCTGCGCGCGGCAGGGAAGAGCGGGTTCGGGACGCTGTGGGAGTTCTGCGAGAAGGTAGACCTGCGGCTGATGAACAAGCGTGTGCTGGAGAGCCTGTGCAAGGCCGGGGCGCTGGATGGGTTTGGGCGGCGGAGCCAGGTGATGGCGGCGCTGGACAAGGCGATGGAGCGGGCGCAGAGGTCGCAGAAGGACGCGGCGGCGGGGCAGCATGGGCTGTTCGGGATGTTCGACGAGCCTGTGATGACGGGCGGGGCGAAGGATGAGGATGCGCTGCCGGCGGCTCCGGAGTGGGATGAGCATACGCGGCTGGCGCATGAGAAAGAGGTGCTGGGGTTCTTTGTGTCGGGGCATCCGATGGACCGGTATCGCGAGAAGCTGCGCAACCTGAAGGTGGTGGATACGGCGACGGCGTGCGAGATGAAGCCGGAGCCGGTGGTGTTCCGGCGCGGGCAGCAGGAACCGGCGAACGAGATCCAGATTGCGGGCGTGATTACGGGGCTGAAGGTGGCGAAGTCGAAGCGCTCGGGGGAGATGTATGCGCAGGCGTCGCTGGAGGATACGGTGGGGAAGATTGAGCTGATTGCGTTTCCGCAGAGCTACGAGAAGCTGGCGGAGAAGCTGAAGATCGATGTGCCGGTGCTGGTGCGGGGGTCGCTGCGAGGCGAGGAGGATTCGGCTCCGAAGCTGGCGGTGTCGCAGATTACGGCGCTGGAGGATGTGAAGATCCGGCTGCCGGATGCGCTGCGGATCAAGGTGCCGCTGCATAGCCCGGATGAGGCGCTGTTGAGCAAGCTGGAGGCGGTGTTCCGGGAGGCTCCGGGAAATGGGAAGCTGCTGCTGAATCTGGAGGAGCCGGGGTCGTTCTGCGCGGTGCTGGAGCCGCAGGGGTTTTCCGTGGCCGCGGATGTGCAGTTTATCGAGCGGGTAGAGGCGCTGGTGGGGCGGGGCGCGGTGCAGGTGATCTAGAGGCAGGCGGGCGGTGATGGGTCGTGGGTTGTGGGCTATGCTGGAGCCACTGTGACGATCAACTGTTGGCGCAAATATGCAGCGTGGGCGCTGCTGGCGAGTTCGGCTTCTTCGTTTGGGCAGATGCGCGGGGTGGCGGTGGAGAATATCGACCGGAAGGCGGATCCGTGCGCGGACTTCGACGCGTATGCGAACGGGCAGTGGAGGGCGACGCATCCGATGCCGGCGATCCAGGTGACGTGGGCGGTGCGGTCGATTACGCAGGATGAGACGAGGGCGCGGCTGCGGTCGATTGCGGAGGAGGATGCGGGCAAGGCAGAGGGGCTGGCGAAGGGGTCGCCGGGACAGCTGACGGGGGACTTCTACGGGGCGTGCATGGATGAGGCGCGGACAAATGAGCTGGGATTGAAGCCGCTGGAGCCGCTGCTGAAGGCGGTGGACGGGGTGCGTGACGCGAAGGGGCTGAGCGCGGAGAGGATCGCGCTGGAGCAGGTGGGCATCGCGGCACCGATGGGGATACAAGCGGCGCAGGATCTGCATGCGACGACGCACATGATCGCGGAGGTGGAGGTGGCGGGGCTGGGGATGCCGGACCGGGACTTCTACCTGCGGGAGGAGGCGCGATTCACGGGCGTGCGCGAGGCGTACGTGGCTTATGTGCGGAAGATGTTCGGGCTGGCGGGGGTGGGAGAGGGCGAGGCGGAGAAGGCTGCGGCGGCGGTGATGAAGATCGAGACGGCGCTGGCGGGGGCGGGGCTGAGCCGCGTGGAGCTGCGCGATCCGAAGGTGCAGGACCATCCGGTGAGCTTTGCGGAGCTGAAGGGGATGGCTCCGCACGTTGACTGGGAGGCGGAGTTCAAGGCTCTGGGCGTGACGACGGAGGGGCGGATCAATGTGCCGCAGCCGAAGCTGCTGGCGGCGTTCGACGGGCTGCTGGGGACGGCGTCGATGGAGGAGTGGAGGACGTATCTGCGCTGGCATGTGCTGAATGAAGAGGCGGCGTACCTGGCGAATCCGTTTGAGACGACGCGGTTCGGGTTTTATGGGACGACGCTGACGGGGGCCAAGGAGCAGAGGCCGCGATGGCAGCGGTGCGTGATTGCGACCGACAGCCTGCTGGGCGAGGCTCTGGGGCATGAGTATGTGGACCGGTATCTGCCGCCGGAGGCGAAGGCGCGGGCGCGGACGATGGCGGTGAATATCGTGAACGAGTTGAAGCTGTCGATCCAGTC
>DATLMQ010000275.1:0-6208 GCA_035537215.1 Acidobacteriaceae bacterium | reverse complement strand
GTTTGTGGGTGAAGAGCAGGCGGGGGCGGAGTTCGACGCGGCGGTGGAGCGGGCGTTCAGCTATGCGGCGTGGGCGGACAAGATGGAAGGGACGGTGCACAATCCGCCGTTCCGGATGGTGGCGCTGGCGATGAAGGAGGCGGTGGGGACGGTGGCGATCCTGTGCCCGGACGAGGCTCCGCTGCTGGGCCTGCTGAGCCTGGTGCTGCCGGCGATCGCGATGGGCAATGCGGTGGTGGCGGTGCCGAGCGAGCGCTGCGCGACGCTGATGGGCGAGCTGTACCAGGTGTTCGATACGAGCGACCTGCCGGGCGGGGTGGTGAATCTGGTGTCAGGCAAGGCGAGCGAGCTGGGCAAGACGCTGGCCGAGCACGATGACGTGGACGCGATCTGGAGCTTCCGCGATGAGGCGGCGAGCACGATGGTGAAGCTGGGCAGCATCGGGAACCTGAAGCAGGTGTGGACGAACGAGGGCCGGGCGGTGGACTGGTTCGAGCGGAAGCAGGGCGAGGGACGAGCGTACCTGGAGCATGCGACGCAGGTGAAAAATATCTGGGTTCCGTATGGGGAGTGAGCGGAGCGCGTGTCGGTCGATTCCGAAAAAACATGAGCCGGAATTGGCTACAACGGAGGAGGGACTTACTCCACCTCGAAAGCAACACGTGGATCTTTAACCAATCGATGGGCGCGATGGTAGCGTCGGAGTAGGGCCGTTTCCACTGGATTTTTTCAGGGAACTGGCCCCTTTCGAACGAACCTTATGCTGAGCCCCGTTCGCTTATTCCGAAATCGAAGCCGTCGTTTTCACGCGGGGCTGCTGACGTGCGCCGGGGTGGGCGTGGTGGCGGAGCTGGGGTTGTGGCGAGGCGACTGGACGACTGCTCTGCTGGGTGGAGACACGGGACTGAGAGCTGTCGCGGTGAGCGCGGGAGCGGATGTGCTGACGGTGGCGGCCTGCTCGGTGGCTGGGGTGGCGGTGGCCAGGCTGGCGTGGGACCTGCGGCAGAGGGGATCGCTGCGGACGGCGGGGTATGGACTTTCGGGGCTGCTGGCACTTTCGTGCGCGAAACGGATAGCGGACCTGGTGTCGCTGGCCCATGGCCGCGGCGGATTTCAGGCGAGTGAGCCGGCACCGCTGGCGTCGCTGGTGGTCTCCGGGGGCGTGCTGCTGCTGATGCCGCTGTTCCGGGAGCTGGCGGCGGATGGACGAGCGGCGCGGCTGGCGGAGGAGCGATTTGTGTCAGCGGCTGAGACCGGGCCGCAGGCGTTCCTGATGCTGCAGTGCGAGGAAGAGACGCCGGGACGGGCGGCTGCCCTGCGGGTGAGCTTTGCGAATGCGAATGCAGAAAAGCTGCTGATGACGCGCCGGCGCGACCTGCTGGAGATGCCGCTGAGCCGGGTGTTGACCAACCTGGTGGGGAGCGGGATGGCGGAGCGGTTGTGGGAGGTGCAGCGGACGGGGCTTCCCTACTCCGGCGAGATACGGGCGACGGGCGAGCGCGGGCAGGAGCTGTGCTTTGAGCTGCGGGCGATGCGCACGCAGAGCGGGATCGCGGTGATGATGCGGGACCTGGCGGAGGAGCGCGCCCGGGAGCGGCAGGTGGATGAGCTGCACAGGTTTTCGCAATCGCTGATTGGAGATGCGCCGTTCGCGATCCTGGCGACGGATACGCATGGGACGATTACGGCGATGAATGAGGCGGCGGAGCGGCTGACGCTGTACCGCCGGGAAGACATGGTGGGGCGAAGGTCGCTGCTGGATCTGCATGACCCGGAGGAGCTGCGGGAGCGGATTGCGGATATGCCCGGGGCCGAAGAGCCCGGGGGGACGCAGATGGGATTTTCCGCGCTGGTGGCGTCCCTGGGGCAGAGGGTGACGGCGGAGGACGACTGGCACTACCTGTGCCCGGACGGGCGGCGGATTCCGGTGCATGTCACGCTGACGTCGCTGCGGGACCGGGACGGCGTCACGACGGGATACCTGGTGACGGCGCATGACATTGCCGAGCGGAAGAAGCTGACGGATTCGATTACGTACCTGGCGCAGCATGACGGGCTGACGGGGCTGGCCAACCGGGTAAAGCTGCGGGACCGGCTGCAGCAGGCGCTGGAGCGTGCGCGGCGGCTGAATCAGCCGGTGGGCGTGGTGCTGCTGGGACTGGATAACTTCAAGCGGGTGAATGACTCGCTGGGGCAAGCGGCGGGCGATGAGCTGCTGGTGCTGATCGCGGAGCGGCTGCGGGCGACGGTGCGCGGCAATGACACGGTGGCCCGGGTGGGCGGCGATACGTTTGCGGTGGTGATGCCGAACTGCGGCAGCGAGGAAGATGCTCGCCGCGCGGCGATGAGGCTGGCGAACAAGGTGCAGGCTCCTCTGCGGCTCGCGGGGCGAGAGCTGAGTGTGACGGCGGGCGTGGGGATGAGCCTGTTTCCCCAGTGGGGCGACGATGCGGCCTCCCTGTTGCGGAACGCGGATACGGCGATGTACAGCGCGAAGCGGAACGGGCACGGGTGCCTGGAGGTGTTCTCGGGCGCGCTGGAGGGAACGGCGACCGATGAGCTGGAGCTGGAGTCGGAGCTGCGGCGGTCGCTGATCAACGAGGAGATGGAGCTGTTCTACCAGCCGCAGGTGGACTGCCGGACGGGAGAGTTGCGGGGGGTGGAGGCGCTGCTGCGCTGGCGGCATCCGCAGCGTGGACTGCTGGCGGCGGGCGAGTTCATTACGGCGGCGGAGGAGAGCGGGTTCATCCTGCAGCTGGGGCACTGGGTGCTGGAGCGGGCGTGCGAAGAGGGGCGCATGCTGCAGGAGCGGCTCGGGCGCAGGATCACGATTGCGGTCAACCTTTCGCCGCGGCAGTTTCTGCAACAGAACCTGGACGAGATGGTGCAGGGGGCGCTGCGGCGGTCGGGGCTGGCGGCGGCGGATCTGGAGCTGGAAATCACCGAGTACACGCTGATGATCAGCTCGGCGGAGACGATTGCGGCGCTGAGCCGGTTGCGGGCGCTGGGAGTGAAGATTGCGCTGGACGATTTCGGGACGGGCTTCTCGAACTTCAAGTACATCCTGGACTACAAGGTCGACCGGCTGAAGATCGACCGGAGCTTTGTGTCGAAGTGCCCGGAGGATGCGAACGCGTCGGCGATTGTGCGGACGGTGATCGCGATGGCCCATGGGCTGGCAATGGAAGTGGTGGCGGAAGGCGTCGAGACCGAAGAGCAGCGGGCATTTCTGAGCCGGCGGCGATGCGATCAGGCGCAAGGGTATCTGTTCAGCAGAGCGGTGGCGGCGGAGGATCTGCTGCGGTGGTACGAGGAAAGCCCGAAGGGCGGCTGCATGGCGCTGGCCACGGTGCCACGGATGGTGGAGTCCAGGGCGGAGTTCGTGCTTTAACTTGTTCTATTTACGGCTAAACCCTCAGGCTTTACATGCAGGCTGCGAGAGATCCCCAAAATGTAACGTGACGTAGGTCCCTAGCACCCTCCTTGCAGGGTGGTGTGGGACCGTTTGCCGACCGCGTGTCGAGCGCCTTTCGCTCGCGAGGCGGACGCTTTCTGCGCTGGTGGCGGTTTGAGCGGGAGGAGAGGTGCGGGCCGGGCGGAAAGGAGGGCGGGGCGCGGGAGCGCTGCCCGACGTGCAGCTTCGGACCAGCCGGCTCGCATCAGAACGCGACAGCAGAGTCACTGCTGCACGCGGTGGCAGGCGGGATGGTGAGAGAGCATGGGGCGGAGCTTGGCGGCGGAGACAGCGGGGACGGCGGAGACAGGGTTTTTAGAAGCAACCGCGCCGGCCGGGGATCGAAGAGCGATGCCGAGCACAATGGTGATTTTTGCGCATCCTGACGATGAGGTGATTGCGCTGGGGGGGCGGCTGGAGCGGTTCGGGGGAGCACACTTTGTGCATGTGACCGATGGCGCACCGCGCAACGGCGAGGATTGCAGGGCGCATGGGTTCGGCTCACTGGAGGAGTACAGGAGGGCGCGGGAGGCGGAGTTCGCCGCGGCGCTGGAAGGTGCCGGGATCGGCGCGGCGAGCCGGGAGTGCCTGGGGATCGCGGACCAGGAGGCGAGCCTGAACCTGGGGAGGCTGACGGAGCAGATCGGGGAGCGGCTGCGGAGGCTGCGGCCGGAGGTGGTGTTTACGCACCCGTACGAGGGTGGACATCCGGATCACGACGCGACGGCGTTCGCGGTGCAGGCGGCGGTCAGGATGTCGAAGGCTAGGGGGGAGAAGGCGCCGGTGATCGTGGAGGCGCCGTTCTACCATGCGGGGCCGCGCGGCATGCGGACGGGGGAGTTTCTGCCGGGGCGGGAGAGGACGCATGAGATCGCGTACTCGCTGGGCGGAGAGGAGCAGCAGCGAAAGCGGAAGCTGCTGGCGTGCTTCGGGACGCAGGGGGCGACGCTGGCGGCGTTTGGCGTGGAGTGGGAGCGGTTCCGGGTAGCGCCAGGGTATGACTTCAGGCAGCGGCCCCACGCGGGAGCGACGCTGTACGACGGATTTCCGTGGGGGATGAACTCGGAGCGCTTCTGCGAGCTGGCGGCCGAGGCGGAAGAGGCGATGCAGCAGGATGAGGAGCTGGTTCCGGCATGAGCCTGACGGTGCTGAACGTGGCGTTTCCGTTCTCACCGGTGGGGCCGGGGGCGGTGGGTGGAGCGGAGCAGATCCTGTGGGTGATGGATGAGGGGCTGACGGCGGCGGGGCATGTGTCGCTGGTGGCGGCGAGCGAGGGATCGGAGGCGAAGGGGCGGCTCTTCCCTGCTCCGATGGCGCAGGCAGATGTGCTGGACGAGGAGGCCAAGCGGTGGGCGCGGAAGCGGCTGCAGGCGGCGATCGACCATGCGCTGGAGTCAGGTCCGGTGGACGTGGTGCATATGCACGGGATGGATTTCCACGAGTACACGCTGCCGGAAGACGTGCCCGTGGTGGTGACGCTGCATATGCCGGTGGGATGGTATCCCACGGAGATATGGGAGCGATGGGCGGGGCGGGCGCAGTTTGTGTGTGTGTCGGAGACGCAGCGGCGGACGTGCCCGGACGTCCCAGGCGAGGTGCGGGTGGTAGAGAACGGGGTGGCGCTCCCGGCGTTCGACGCGGAGCGGCGGAGGGGCGAGTACGCTCTGGTGCTGGGCCGGATCTGTCCGGAGAAGAATGCGCATGAGGCGCTGAAGGCGGGGACGCGGGCGGGGACGCGGGTGCTGCTGGGCGGGCAGGTGTTTCCGTACGCGGAGCATCGGCGGTACTTCGAGGAAAGGGTGAAGCCGGCGTTGGAAGAGGAGAGTGCGGCGGTGCGGCACGAGTTCCTGGGGCCGCTGGAGCCGGGGAGGCGGGAGGCTCTGCTGGCGGAGGCGCGGTGTCTGCTGCATCCGACGCTGGCGCCGGAGACGAGCTCGCTGGTGGCGATGGAGGCGATGGCGGTGGGGACGCCGGTGATCGCGTATCGGTCCGGGGCGTTGCCGGAGGTGGTGCAGGACGGTGTGACGGGGTTCCTGGTGGGTGGTGTGGAGGAGATGGCCGCGGCGATGGGGAGGGTGGATACGATCTCGCGGGAGGCTTGCCGGAGGGTGGCGGAGGAAAGGTTCTCGCGCGAGCGGATGGTGCGGGATTACCTGCAGATGTATGAGGGGATGGCACGGCGGCCGGCGCGGGAGCGGCGCTATGCCTGACGAGCCGCAGCGCAGGGTGCTGCGGACGACGGAGGAGCTTGAGGGGTTTGCGCCGCAGTGGGCCGAGTTATGGCGGCGAGACGCGGGGGCGACTCCGTTTCAGAGCCCGGAGTGGCTGCTGCCCTGGTGGCATCAGTTCGGGCAGCCGGATCTGCGGGCGGTGGTTCTGGAGCGGAGTGGGCGGGCGGTGGGGTTTCTGCCCTTCTATGTGTACCGCGAGCCGGAGAGCGGAGCGCGGCAGCTGCTGCCGGTGGGGGTGGCGACGACGGACTACCTGGATGGGGTGTTTGCGCCGGAGTGCACGGTGGCCGATGTGCGGGCGGGGATCGATGCCCTGCGGGAGGAGGGAGGGTGGGAGGAGATGACGGTGGCGCAGCTGCGGCCGGGGTCGAAGCTGGGCGCGGCTCTGGCGGGGGTTGAGGGGGTGCGGCGGTTTGCGGGCGAGTCGTGCTGGCGCAGGGCGGCGGTGAGGATCGCGGAGCTGCCGCCGAAGATCCGGCGGAATGCCACGTACTACCGGATCCGGGCGCTGCGCGAGGGGACG
>DATLMQ010000274.1:0-6332 GCA_035537215.1 Acidobacteriaceae bacterium | reverse complement strand
TGGGGAAGAGCTATATCAAGAAGCCGTTTGTGATGACCGGGGGGAGCATCGCTCTGAAGGGGAACCTGGATGGGCCGGGGCTCGGGGTGGAGCTGGATGAGAACCTGATCGACAACGAGCGCGGCATTCCGGAATGGAAGTTTCCGGAGATGTGGGATGCGGTCGACGGCTCGGTGCGGGACCACTGAGGGGATGGCAGGCGTTGCTGTGTCGGTCGGAGGGGCATCGGGGCCGCGATTGGCCGGAGGTCAGCTTTGAGGATCGGCAGGCGCGGGTTTTTGCGCGACATAGAGGATGCGAAGGAGGCGGCGCTCCGAGGTTAGCTCGTGGACGCAGGCGAGGAATCGCTGCAGACCGGCATACCGGACGGGGCCCTCGAGTGCGGTGAGCGGATCGCGCCGGCGCTCGCGGGCGTCATGCCACCGTTCGGCTATGGCGGCGGCTTGCTCCGAGGTGTCGCTGACGGACAACAGGGCGAAGCCGGCGGAGGCGAGAAGACGCTCATTCTCGCCGGGTGGACTGAAGAAATAACGACCGATGGAGCTTCGGGTGGAGAGCTCGAGATGGGAGATCACGCCGCCGATGATGAGGGCGTCGCTGAAGAGCAGGCGGGCTCCCGGGCGGAGGATGCGGAAGAGCTCCTTCAAAAGACGGGGGCGATCGGGGATATGACAGAGGACATCGTTGGCGAAGGCGGCGTCGAAGGTGGCGTCGGCGAATGGGAGAGGCTCGGATACGTCGCATTGATCGAACCGGAGGAGCGCGTGCACTGGGGAGGCCGCGGAGAGCTGATGCGCGCTGGCGATCGCATGCGGATTGGCGTCGAGGCCGTGGACTCGGGAGCCGTGACGCTCCGCGACGAAGATTGCGTAACCGCCTGAGCCGCAGCCTATCTCGAGCACGGAAGAGTCGGTGGTGAGATTGAGGAGCACGGGGATGAGATCCGACTCGGCGGAGGTGACCCAACTGGTCTGGCCGAGGTCCTGCCCGTAGGTTTCGCTCCGGATGGTGCGGTAGAGCACGTTCTCTACCCGGGCGTAGGCGTTGTCGTAGAGATCCACCTGGCTGGACATGCGAGTTCCTCGGACAGACTGCGAGTCGAGCCATTGTATGGTCGCCGCAGAGGGATTCTCGAAGAGGGTCTCGAAGGGATCTCCAAGGGATTCTCCAGCTGTCACGGAAGCGGGTTGGGGAGGATCCCTGTCGGGATCGGTGACTTGGCTATGCCAAGGGAGTGAAGGGTGACGGCTCGTCAGCGCTTGGGCCCCAGCTGGCGGGGACGACCTGGCCGAGCAGGCGCAGGTAGACGCTGAACTGACCCCGGTGCTGATACCAGTGGCTGAGCATCACGTCGCGCACGAACAGCTTGCGCGGCATGGCGACGAGTTCTTTATCCCCATCCTTGACGCGCCAGGTTGCGTCCATCGCGGCGTCGGCAAAGGTGGGCAGGAGGTTGCGCACCGTGTTTACGCTCTCGTTGAACGCCTTCAGGATCTGCTCGAGGGATTCCGGCTGCGGGAACTGGAAGTTCGGAGGAGCGATGCTGTCCTGCTTTGCACCGGTGATGACTCCGCCCGGAACAAGGGCGAGGTGGTAGGCGAGCTGGCCGGCAGTCATCGACTTCTCGTGCGGCTTCCATGTGAGCCTGTCTGCAGGAAGACGCTCGAGAAACCTCTTTGTGATGGGTGCCTGGGTTTCGAACTCGGCGAGTAGATCTGCTGCGATGGACATTGCCTGCTCCTATTTTCTGGTTGATTCCCTAAGCGTTGGCGGCTTCGGCGTGCCGGCGTGCCTGCTCGCAGATGTGCGACCAGCCCTCGTGAATGTGGGAAGCGACCTCTTTAGGCACGAGCCCGAAGCCGGTGTGACGAAAGTGGATGACGGTTTCGCCGTGATCCTCGGTGAGCCGGTACTGGACGTTGTTGGCCACAGGCGCGGACATGAAGAGCGGCCCCGAAATTTCAAGGAGCGACGGCGACTTGATGGCCTGCACGTGGCCCCAGAAATGCCCGTTCCCCTGCCCAAGATCACGGAACCAACGGCCTCCGGGGAAGGCTTCGAGGGTCATGGGCATGGCGGTCCCGTCGGGCTTATCGTTGCCCGGTCCCAGCTGCTCAAGCAGCGCGGCGAATGTGATGGAGAGGGGGGCTTTTACGCGGGTTTCCTGCGTGATGGTGAGGGTCGCGTCTTCGAGGCTGGTGGGCGTGCTGATCATGAGTTCTCCTGGGTATGCTTTCGGGATTCGTGACGGGATTTTTCGGCGGCGGCTTCTGCCCGCTGCCTGATGCGATCAAGCTGATGGGTCCAATATTTTTCGAAGAAGGCAGACCATTCGTGCAGGGGGCGCAGGGCTTCGGCGCGGGTGCGATAGAACTTCTCGCGTCCCTGGCAGCGCAGGTGGACGAGGCCCGTTTCGCGCAGAACCCGAAGGTGCTTGGAGACGGACGGCTGGTCAAGTTGCAGGGAGATGGCTATGTCGCCGACGGCGCGCTCGCGAGCGGCGAGGAGGACAAGAATCTCGCGACGCCGCGGTTCGGCAACCGCGTTGAAGATGTCGGAGTTCGTGGCGGCCCTGGGCATGACGTCAACATACATTCCTATATGGGAATATGTCAAGAGTGCGCAGATAGAAATGCAGCGCAACTCTTCTGCTCGGGGATCGTGGCCTGACGGCCTGCAGACCGTGTGTGCCGGCCACGGAGGAGATTTGTAACGGGAGCCGGCTTGCTGGAGTTTGCCGCTATGAGCTGCGTCGAGACGAACCTGGACTCGACCTACTCAGATCGTCGGCGGATCTTCAGCTCTCTTTACGGGCTGAAGGAAAAGGCGTTCATACCGGGTGAAGCAGCCGGTCTCCCGGACGAGAGCGGCGGCGGATAAACAGGCCGGGTCGGATGCCACGCTGTGGCGATAGAGGCGGTAACTCTCTTCATCGGGAAAGGTGAACATTGCGATGGCGACGTCGGTTGGGCCGTCGTAGCCGAGGCCCGGAAAGCTGACGCCAACGTCGTCCGGGGACGAGGTTGGGATGAAGTATCCGTGATGAATACCGCCGTACCGTTCGATGAGCGAGATCCAGGTTTGTGCGTAGATTTCGAACGCGCCAAGCTGGGCAAGATCGAGCGTGTACCGAATCTGACACGTCACTGCCATTCAGTTCTCCTTTCGCCCGTCGAGATTGGCACCGGTTCCGGGGCTCCCTGGACCTGGCTGCTATGCCGGATGGGTTCAGCGCCGGCGCGCGGCAGGGCCTCCAGAATCCGGTTATTTCGCGGCCTGGAGGACGGGGGCGAGCCAGTGGCCGGTGTGGGAGGCGGGGGTGGCGGCGATCTCTTCGGGGGTTCCAACGGCGACGACCTGGCCGCCGCCGCTGCCGCCCTCGGGGCCCATGTCGATGACCCAGTCGGCGCACTTGATGACGTCGAGGTTGTGCTCGATGACGAGAAGGGAGCCGCCGCCGTCGATGAGCTTGCGGAAGGCGGCGAGGAGCCGGGCGACGTCTTCGAAGTGGAGGCCGGTGGTGGGCTCGTCGAGGATGTAGAGGATGTGGGAGGAGCCGCGGCGGGGCTGGCCGTTTTGCGGGCCGGTGGGGGTTGAGGACGAGCGCACGGTGGCGAGGTGCTGGGCGAGCTTGACGCGCTGGGCTTCGCCGCCGGAGAGCGTGGTGGCGGACTGGCCGAGGCGGACGTAGCCGAGGCCGACCTCATCGAGGACGCCAAGCTTGTCGACGATCTTGGGGTGGCCGGCGAAGAAGCTGACGGCTTCGCGGACGGTGAGGCCGAGGACGTCGTAGATGTTTTTGCCCTTGTACTTGACCTCGAGGATGGAGGCTTTGTAGCGGGTGCCGGTGCACTCTTCGCAGGGGAGCTCGACGTCGGCGAGGAACTGCATTTCGACGGTGACGGTGCCGTCGCCTTCGCAGACGTCGCAGCGGCCGCCGGGGACGTTGAAGGAGAAGGAGCCGGCGGTGAGGTTTTTGCGCTTGGCGTCGGGCTGGGCGGCGAAGAGTTCGCGGATGGGATCGAAGGCCTTGATGTAGGTGACGGGGTTGGAGCGCGGGGTGCGGCCGATGGGGGACTGGTCGACGAGGACGACGTCGTTGAGGTGCTGGGTGCCGGAGAGCTCGCGGTAGAGGTTGGCGATGTCGCCGCCGCCTTCGCCGGTGCCCTGGCCGAGCGCCTGCAAGAGGGCGCGGTAGAGGACCTGGTGGACGAGGGTCGATTTGCCGGAGCCGGAGACGCCGGTGATGCAGCAGAGCAGGCCGAGAGGGATCTCGACGTCGACGCCGCGGAGGTTGTGGACGCGGGCGCCTTTGAGGGCGAGGCGCTCGCGGCCGGGCTCGCGGCGGTGTTTGGGGACGACGATGTGGGCGCGGCCGGAGAGGTATTTGCCGGTGATGGAAGCAGGGTTGTCGCGGACCTGGTCGACGGTGCCGGCGGCGAGGAGTTTGCCGCCGAGCTCACCGGCGCCGGGGCCGAGGTCGAGGAGGTGGTCGGCGGCGCGGATGACGTCGGGGTCGTGCTCGACGACGAGGATGGTGTTGCCGAGGTCGCGGAGCTCTTCCATGATGCGGATGAGCTTGGCGGTGTCGCGGGTGTGGAGGCCGATGGAGGGCTCGTCGAGGACGTAGAGGGCGCCGACGAGGCGGGAGCCGAGCGAGGTGGCGAGCTGGATGCGCTGGGATTCGCCGCCGGAGAGGGTGGAGCTGAGGCGGTCGAGGGTGAGGTACTCGAGGCCGACCTGCTCGAGGAAGTGGATGCGCTGGCGGACCTCTTCGAGGATCTTGCCGGCGATCTCCTGCTGGGCGGGCGAGAGGGTGAGGGCGTCGAAGAACTCGCGGGCCTGGGTGATGGTGAGGGCCGAGGCCTCGCAGATGTTGCGGGCGTTGAGGAGGACGGCGCGGGCTTCGGGGCGGAGGCGCTGGCCGCGGCAGTCGGGGCAGGTGGCGTAGCCGCGGTACTTGGAGAGGAAGACGCGGACGTGGAGCTTGTACTTTTTGCGGTCGAGCTCGGCGAAGAAGCCGCGGATGCCGGGCCAGCCGGCGGGGCCGGGGCGGCCTTCGTAGAGGAAGCGCTGCTGGGCCTCGGTGAGGTCGTACCAGGGGATGTTGGTGGGGATGCCTTCGGCCTTGGCGGCGCGCTTCATCTCGGCGTGCCAGGGGGAGCGGTACTTGGGCTTGGTCCAGGGGTCGATGGCGCCGGCGTCGAGGGAGCGGGAGCGGTCGGGGATGATGAGGTTGGGGTCGAAGTCGATGGTGTTGCCGAAGCCCTGGCAGCGGGGGCAGGCGCCGTAGGGATTGTTGAAGGAGAAGAGGCGGGGTTCGGGCTCGCGGAAGGCGCGGTGGCAGGTGTCGCACTCGAAGGCGGAGGAGAAGCGGAGGGTTGCGGGCTGCACGTCAAGTTCGGCATCGCTGCGCGGGACGGTGCGGAAGACGATCTCGCCGGATTCACGGTAGCCGGTTTCGATGGCGTCGACGAGGCGGGAGCGGATCTCGGGGGAGAGGGCGAGGCGGTCGGCGAGGACGTAGATGGGCTGGGAGAAGTCGAGTTCGAGCAGGGATTCGGGGGTGGAGAATTCGACGATTCTGCCCTGGCTCCCGGGGTCGGGGCCGGCTTGCCAGAGGCGGTTGTAGCCGCGGCGGCGGAGCTCGGTGAGGCGCTCTTTGAGGGCTTCGGTGAGGTCGAAGGCGGGTGTTTTTGGAGCGCTTTTCGATGCTTTGAGTATCTTTTTTGCAGCTTTCTTGGGGATTGGAGCGGCAGCCGGGACTTCGGCTTCGGCGGAGGGGCCCTGCATGGGCTCGAGCTTGATGTCGCGGCGCTGGATGGGGAAGAGGGCGTAGACGCGCGTACCTTCCGGTTGGGCGAGGACGCGGGTGACGATCTCGTCGACGGAGTCACGGCGGACGGTGCCGCCGCAATGGAGGCAGGTGACGGCGCCGCAGCGGGCGTAGAGGAGGCGGAGATAGTCGTAGATCTCGGTGGCGGTGGCGACGGTGGAGCGGGGGTTGCGGGTCTGGTTCTTCTGCTTGATGGCGATGGCCGGGGCGAGGCCGTCCATGTGGTCGACGTCGGGCTTTTCGATGCGCTCGAGGAACTGGCGGGCGTAGGCGGAGAGGGACTCGACGTAGCGGCGCTGGCCTTCGGCGTAGACGGTGTCGAAGGCGAGCGAGGACTTGCCGGAGCCGGAGACGCCGGAGACGACGGTGAGGGCGTTGTGGGGGATGTCGACGTCGATGCCCTTGAGGTTGTGGGTGCGGGCGCCGCGGATGGTGATGTGGTCGCGCGGGGACGCGGGGGGAGCGGCTTCAGTGTCGAGCAGATCTTGCGTTAAGG
>DATLMQ010000273.1:0-11291 GCA_035537215.1 Acidobacteriaceae bacterium | reverse complement strand
GAAGGCCCGCTCATCGGAGCGGGCCTTCTGCTGTTCGTCATCTGTGCTGAAGATTTACGCGACACCGATCACGGTGCAGAGCTCCTTCACCGCGTCGGCGGACTTGTTGAGCGCGGCCTGCTCTTCGGGCGTGAGCTTGATCTGGATGATCTGCTCGAGACCCTTGGCGCCCAGCTTGCACGGCACACCGACGTAGAGGCCGCTGATGCCGTACTCCCCCTGCAGGTAGGCGGCGCAGGGCAGAATCTTCTTCTTGTCCTTCAGAATGGCTTCCACCATCTCCACCGCCGCGGACGAGGGAGCGTAGTAGGCCGATCCGGTCTTGAGGTGCTTCACGATCTCCGCGCCACCGTTGGCTGTGCGTGTCTCGAGCTCCTTCAGCCGCGTGGGCTCGATGAGCTCCGTGATCGGAATGCCCGCGACCGTGGAGTAGCGCGACAGCGGCACCATGGTATCGCCATGGCCGCCGAGCACGAAGGCCGTGACATTCTCGACCGAGACATTCAGCTCTTCGGCGATAAAGGTGCGGAAGCGCGCGGAGTCGAGGACGCCGGCCATGCCCAGCACCCGCTCACGCGGGAGGCCAAGCTTCTTGAACGCGGTCTGCGCCATCGCGTCCAGCGGGTTGGAGACGATGATGAAGATGGCATTGGGCGAGGCGGCAAGCGCCTTCTCCGCAACCTGGCTCATGATGCCGAAGTTGGTGTTCAGCAGGTCGTCGCGGCTCATGCCGGGCTTGCGCGCGATGCCGGCGGTGATGACAACGATGTCGGAGTTCGCGGTGTCGGCGTAGTCATTGGTGCCGACCACGGAGACGTCGCGCTTCTCCACGGGCATGGCCTGCAGAAGGTCAAGCGCCTTGCCCTGGGGCACACCCTCGATCACGTCGATCAGAACGACGTCCGCGAGCTCTTTAGCCGCGATCCAGTGAGCGGCGGTGGCGCCGACGTTGCCGGCTCCGACGATAGTTACTTTCTTGCGCATGTATGTGATCTCTCCAGAGAACGGCGCAGGGCGCCTGTGAAATGCTCGCATTAATGATACGTCCGCGATGTCACCCCTGCGGGTCCTATCGCGGACGTGTGCGAAGATCGCCTGCTTGTTGCCCTAGCCCATGTTTTCGATCATGCGGGAGGCGAACTCGCTGGTCTTGGCCTTGGTGGCGCCCGGCATCTGGCGTTCGAAGTCGTAGGTCACGAACTTCTGCGCGATCGTCTTCTCGAGCGAGGTCTCGATGAGACGAGCCGCCTCCGGCCAGCCCAGGAAGTCGAACATCATGACGCCCGAGAGCATCACCGAGCCCGGATTGATGACATCCTTGTCGGCATACTTGGGCGCGGTGCCGTGCGTGGCTTCGAAGACCGCGAAGCCGTCGCCGATGTTGGCGCCGGGAGCGATCCCGAGACCGCCAACCTGCGCCGCCGCGGCGTCCGAGATGTAGTCGCCGTTCAGGTTCGTGGTGGCCAGCACACTGTAGTCGCTGGGCCGGATGATGATCTGCTGGAAGATCGAGTCCGCGATGCGGTCGTTCACCAGGATCTTGGACTTCCACTGGCCGTTGCCGTGGGTCTTGCCGATGCTGGCGAGAACATCCTTGACCTCCTGCACGACCGAGTCGCCGAACTCCTTCGCGGCGAACTCGATGCCGGGCTCGACGAGCGCCGCGTTCTCCTCGGGCGTGAGGTTCGGATTCGCCTCCACGTTGCCGAGGATCCAGCTCTCGCGCTCGGTCACGGTCTGGTCGCGGAACTCCTGCATCGCGACCTCGTAGCCCCACTCGCGGAAGGCGCCCTCGGTGAACTTCTGGATGTTGCCCTTGTGCACCAGCGTGACGACCTTCCGTCCATCGGCAATCGCCCGCTGAATAGCCGCACGAACCAGGCGCTTGGAGCCGGTGATCGAGATGGGCTTCACGCCTACACCGGAGTCCAGGCGGACCTTCTTCTTGGTGCCCTTGAGCATCTCGTCATTGACGAACGCAATGAACTTCGCCGCCTCCGGTGTGCCCTGGCGGAACTCGATGCCCGCGTAGATGTCTTCCGTGTTCTCGCGGAAGATCACGACGTCGAGCTTCTCGGGAGCCTTCACCGGGCTCGGAACGCCGGCGTAGTACTTCACCGGGCGAACGCACTGGTACAGATCCATCAGCTGGCGCAGCGCCACGTTCAGCGAGCGGATACCGCCGCCCACCGGCGTGGTGAGGGGTCCCTTGATGGAGACGCGGAAGTCGACCGTCGCCTTCACGGTATCGTCCGGCAGCCAGTTCTGCGTCTGGCGGAACGCCTTCTCCCCGGCGAGCACCTCAAACCACTTCACGGAGCGCTTGCCGCCGTAGGCCTTCTCCACCGCCGCGTCGAAGACACGCTGCGAAGCGCGCCAGATATCACGGCCGGTGCCGTCGCCTTCGATGAAGGGAATAATCGGGTTGTCGGGCACGGTGTACTTGCCGTCGGCGTACTGGATCGCCTGGCCGTCGGTGGGGACGGCGATGCCGTTGTAGCTGGTCTGCACTAGGGTCTCTCCCGAGAGTCGAAGATAGACCGACGCTAGCAAACCGCTTGTACGAGTGGCAATGAGAACTCTCCGAGGGAGTTCGGTAAACGGCCGCCGTGTGCGGTGGAACGAGCTTGTGGCTACGCAGCCAGCAATCACCGCGTACCCCTCTCGTGATGCACGCTTCAGCCCGCGGCCGGAGAGCCTAGCCCTTCAGTTCTTTTTCGGCGCGGATCCAGTCCTGCTCGTGCCCACCGTGCGGGCGGCCACGCTCCTCCCAGAACCGGTGCGCCAGCTGCGCGATCTCCTGGTGGGTGGGGGACTTCGTCTCTGCAGCAGCGGCCTTCTTGCTGGCTGCCTTGGCCGGCGCCTTCTTGGCTGGGGACGTCGCGGGCGTCGTTTCCGCTGTTTTGGTGGTCGCCTTCTTTTCAGCCGTGCCGGTAGCCTTCTTCGTTGCCATGCTCTCTCCCAGGAAAGGTGCTGCCTCTATCGTACTGGCGCCGAAGCGGAAGCCAAAGCGATTTCATCGCGCTGGAGCCTGGGAGTGCACCCGAAATGAAAGAGGCCGGCGAGTGCCGGCCCCCCTCCCTGCCTCTTCCCGCAGCCCTTAGAACTGGCCCCACAGGAGCTGGTTGTAGACGTCGTGGTGAAACTGGATCTCGGAGGGCTTCACAATCGTGCCAAGCAACCGCGCGCAGCGGTCCGCCGACGCCTGCTTCAGGTCGGCATAGCGCGTCTTCACGTCCGCCCCGAGCAGCTCCGTCGTCCACTCCGCGCCGCGGAAGTCCTCCAGCGCCGTGTAGATGTTGTCCGGCAGGTAGCGCTCGGCCTGGCGCAGGTTGTCGATGGTCGACGTCTTGCCGGCGAGCCCCGTCTTGAAGATCGAGTGGAGCACCATGTACGGGTTCGCATCCGGGCCCACCGAGCGAACTTCGACGCGCGAAGACTTCTCGTTGCCGATAGGAATGCGCACCATCGAGCCGCGATCCGTGGCCGAGGCCTTGATCTGGTTCGGCGCCTCGAAGTGCGGATCCAGCCGGCGGTACGCGTTCACCGACGCGTTCAGCAGCAGGCAGAGATCGTTGCCGTGCGTCAGAATGCGATCCACAAACTCCCAGCCGAACTTCGAGATCTTCTCTTCCCCGGCCGGATCCCACATCAGGTTCTTGCCGTTCTGCGTGACCGATACATTGGTGTGCATGCCGCTGCCGTTGACGCCGGTGACGGGCTTGGGCAGGAAGCTGGCCGTCATGCCCATCTGCGTGGCAATCTGGCGGCAGATCAGCTTGTACAGCTGGATCTGATCGGCGGCTGCGACTGCATCGCCGTAGGTGTAATTGATCTCGAACTGCGAAGGCGCCACCTCCGGGTGGTCCTTCTCGTTCTCAAAGCCCATCGCGCGCTGCACTTCGGCGGAGACATCGATGAAGTCGCGCAGCGGGTCGCCCGGCAGCGAGTGGTAGTAGCCGCCCTGGTTGACGTACTCGAACTTGCCCGTCTCATGGAACTTGCGCTCGGCGTCGATACCCTCGAAGAGGAAGCCTTCGATCTCGTTCGCCGCGTTCAGCGTGTAGCCGTTCTTGTCGAACTGCTCCTGCGCGAAGGTCTTGAGCAGACCGCGAACGTCGCCCGTGTAGGGCGCTCCGTTCTTGTCGATCACCTCGCCGAAGACCAGCACCTTGCCCGCGCCGAAGATGTCGGCGGGCGCGAAATAGAAGGCGCTCCAGTCCAGGCCAAGTCGTAGATCGCTCTCGCGCTGCGCCGTAAAGCCGCGGATCGAGGAGCCGTCGAACGTGAGGTTGTCGAAGCTCTTGATCAGGAACTTCTTGTCATAGTCCAGCATGTGGAGCCGGCCTTCGAGGTCGGAGAACAGCACCGTCACGGCCTTGACGCCCTTGGTGTCGGTGAGCCACTTCACGCGCTCTTCCTGCAGCTTGTCGATCGCGACGCGCTTCTTGCGCTGTTCCTTGACCTTGAGATTGAGCTCTTCCAGCTCCTCGTATGACAGCTCCAGAAAATTGCGGTATTCGCTCGACATAGCGCTCCTTGCGGCAGCCTGGCTGCACGTGAAATTGTGGGTGGGATGCGGTGAAGGTGTAGGCAGCGGGCGCGAAGCCCTGTGCATGAACCCACCTAAAAAGTAGCAGAATCAGCGATCCAGCACCATGAGGAGCTGTCGGACCCGCGGCCGGCGTTCCCCTCCCCCAGGGCCGGGCCGGGCCGCCGGTGGAACTCCATTGATGATCCCAGGCTCCCGGCGTGTGATAATTTCCTTTGGGCGAACACCCCGTTCGCCATCTCCCCGGGCGGCCAGGACTGGCAAGCGGACATACTCTGGAGGAATTTCACCATTGGGCAAGAATATGGTCCCTACGCGCCTGTTTTTTACAAAGGGCGTCGGTAAGCACAAGGAGCGTTTGACCTCCTTTGAGTTGGCTCTGCGCGATGCAGGTATCGCGGCGCAGAATCTGGTCCGGGTCTCGTCGATCTTTCCGCCGAACTGCAAGCTGATTCCGCGCAAAGAAGGCCTCAAGTTCCTCAATCCGGGTGAGGTGGTCTTCGCGGTTGTGGCTGAAAACTCCACGCGCGAGCCGCACCGTCTCGTCGTCAGCTCCATCGGCGTCGCGATCCCCACCGACAAAAACACCTACGGCTACCTCAGCGAGCACCACAGCTTTGGCGAAACCGAGGACCAGGCCGGAGACTACGCCGAAGAGCTCGCGGCCGAGATGCTGGCCACCACGCTCGATGTGGACTTCGACCCCGACAAGAGCTGGGACGAGAAGAAGGAGATCTACCGGATGTCGGACAAGATCGTGCGCACGGCCAACGTGACGCAGTCCGCGGTAGGCCATAAGAACGGTCTGTGGACCACCACGATCGCCGCCGCGATCCTGCTGTTCGACGACCCCAGCTAAGCAGCGCACGCATGTAAGCAGGAGGCGCTGGCTGCGGCTGGCGCCTTTCGCTTGTGGCATCTGAACTTTGTACGACGAGGAAAAAGAGCATGGCGCAGACCCCTACCCCCGTGGCCCTGATCCAGATGTCGTGTGAGCCCTCGACCGAGGCCAACCTCGCGAAGGCCGTGGCCCGCGTGCGCGAGGCCGCCGAGCACGGCGCCCGGCTCATCTGCCTGCCCGAGTTGTTTCGAGCTCAATACTTCTGCCAGCGCGAGGACCATGCCCTCTTCGACATCGCCGAATCCATTCCCGGCCCCTCGACCGCCGCCCTGAGCGACGTCGTGCGCGAGCACAAACTCGTCGTGGTCGCGAGCCTCTTCGAACGTCGCGCCCCCGGGCTGTACCACAACACGGCCGCGGTGCTGGACTTCGCCTCCGAAAAGCCCGACCACATAGCCGCGGTCTATCGCAAGATGCACATCCCGGACGATCCGCTCTACTACGAGAAGTTCTACTTCACCCCCGGGGACCTCGGCTTCCAGGCGCAGCGCACCTCCGCCGGCCCCATCGGCACGCTCGTCTGCTGGGACCAGTGGTACCCCGAAGGCGCGCGGGTCACGGCGCTCAAAGGCGCGGAGACGCTCTTCTTTCCCACCGCCATCGGCTGGCATCCCAGCGAAAAAGAAGAGTTCGGCGAGCGCCAGTACGACGCCTGGCAGACCATCCAGCGCTCCCACGCCATCGCCAACGGCGTCTGGGTCTGCGCGGTCAACCGCGTGGGCCACGAGCACGGCGACGTCGACCACAACGGCATCCTCATGAAGGGCCCCGAAGGCGCGGGCCTGGAGTTCTGGGGCGGCTCCTTTATCGCCGACCCCTTCGGCCGCATCATCGCCAAAGCCTCGCACGACAGCGAAGAGATCCTCTACGCCGAGCTCGACCCCCGGGAGGTCGAGATCACCCGCCAGCACTGGCCCTTTCTCCGCGACCGCCGCATCGACGCCTACGGCGGCATCACCAGCCGCTTCCTGGACTGACCGCGACGCCTCACCCCGCCGATATCAGCGAGATCACCGCGAACCCAAGCACCCCGGCGGCGATCGGCAGCCACTTGGCCTTGCCCCGAACCATCGCCGCGCACGCAATCGCCAGCACCGCAAGCCAGTGGCCCGAGCTCGTGTAAATGACCGTCTTCGATCGAACCCCATAGTTGACATAGTGCTGCAGCCGCGGCACCGCCCACAGCACAAAGAACAGCAACAGCGACGAGATCCAGAGCAGAAACGCATTCCGCAGCTCCGCCCGATACGTCGAGAGCCCAGCCATCACCGCCGTTGCCGCCAGCAGCACGCACGCCAGCAGATACGCTGCGTATAGCAGTCCCCATACGACGATGCCTATGGAGAAGAACATGGAACCGCCCCTCGCTCTCCCGACTCCGCCTTCTCGACGGCGGAGACGCAACCCGCCCCTCGTGGGGGAGCGGAGCCTCATCCGCCGGCTCTCTTAGTATGAAACGAGACATGATGAGCTCTCCGCAACCGCAGTTCCGCATGCCCGCCGAGTGGGCACCCCACGCCGCCACCTGGATCGCGTGGCCGCACAACCCCGAGGACTGGCCCAACAAATTTCAGCCCATCCCCTGGGTCTACTGCGACATCGTGCGGCACCTCTCGCGCGTCGAGGATGTCCACATCCTCGTCAACGACCTCGCCGCCGAAAAACGCGCGCGAACAATGCTGCTCCGCCAGGGCGCCAACATCGCCCGCCTGCACTTTCACCCCTGGCGGACCGACCGTGTGTGGCTTCGCGACTCCGGCCCCATCTTCGTGAAGTCGCAGAATGCCGACGCCCGCCTCGCCATCACGGACTGGCGCTTCAACGCCTGGGCCAAGTACGACAACTGGCAGAACGACGACCTCATCCCGCAGCACGTAGCGAATCTCTACGCCATGCCCAGCGTCCAACCCACGGTCACGCTCCCCGACGGCCGCGAGCACCGCCTCGTCCTCGAAGGCGGCAGCATCGACACAAACGGCGCGGGCCTCCTCCTCACCACCGAAGAGTGCCTCCTCAGCGACGTGCAGCAGCGCAACCCCGGCGTCTCGCGCGAGGGGCTGGAGCACGCCTTCGCCAAGCACCTCGGCATCGAGAAGGTCATCTGGCTCAACCGCGGATGCGCCGGCGACGACACCCACGGCCACGTCGATGACATCACCCGCTTCGTCGGCGAGAACACCATCCTCACCGCCGTGGAACCCAATACCGCGGATGAAAATCACCTTCCGCTTGCGGAAAATCTCGACCGCCTGCGCTCCGCGCGCAATCTGCGCGGAGAATCCATTGACATCAAGACATTGCCCATGCCCGAGCCCGTCATCTTTGAAAATCAGCGGCTGCCCGCCAGCTACGCGAACTTCTACATCGCCAACGGCCTGGTTCTGGTCCCGACCTTCAACGACCCCAACGACCGCGTCGCGCTCAACACCATCGCGGCGTGCTTCCCCAACCGCGTCGTCACCGGCATTCACTGCACCGACTTCATCTGGGGCCTCGGCGCGCTGCACTGCATGACCCAGCAGGAACCGGCCTGAGGTAGCCTGACCCCATGGCCGAGATTGCAGACCAACCCACATCGCCGCCAGGCAAGCCCTGGCCTCCGCCTCCCGACCTGCACTCGGTCCAGGAGCTGACCGCCAACGCGGACGTCGAAGGCTTCATCGCCGCGGGCGCGCCCGTCGACGAGTACGAGACTGAAGCCGAGCAGCTCTTCAAAGCCATCGCCACCTGGAGCACCGAAGAGCTGACGTCCGTGCGCCTGCTCCCCATCCTCGAGGAGATCTGGGCCGAGGCCTTCTCCTTCGACGAGGCCGAAGTCGCCAAGCGGAGACCCGCACTCGAAAAGCTCGCCGCGGACATCGAACGCTTCTTCGGCCCCGGAGCGCAGCCGCAGGTGCGCGGGGCGTGAGCGCCGGGCTCAGCGACGTGGAGCTGATGCAGCTCGCACTGGCCGAGGCGCGAGCCGCCGAGGCAGCGGGCGAGGTGCCGGTCGGAGCCATCGTCGTCGCGCCCGATGGCCTCACGGTGCTGGGCCGCGGCAACAACCATGTGCTCCGCTCGAGCGACCCCACGGCGCACGCCGAGATTGTGGCGCTGCGCGAGGCCGCCGCCGCGCTGGGCAACTACCGCCTCACCGGCTGCACGCTGGTCTGCACGCTCGAGCCCTGCGCCATGTGCGCCGGCGCCATCCTCCACGCCCGCATCGGGCGGCTCGTCTACGCTGCCCGCGACCCCAAGGCCGGGGCCTGCGGATCGGTGCTGGGCGTCATGAATCATCCCGCGCTCAATCATCGCGTGGAGGTGACCGAAGGCGTGCTCGCGGGCGAGTGCGGAACCCTGCTGAGCGACTTCTTTCGCGCGGCGCGCCGTAGCCGGGACGCGAACTGCTTCTCGCGCAATCGCTGCATCTGAGTGGGAGACGGAGTAGCGCGGCGACCTCTCGAAGAGGGGCGGTGACGCCGCTTCCGTTGTGTTTTTTCACAGGCAGCGCAACAGCGGAGGATGGTCGATGGCGGGTCGGTTCGATGGCAAAGTAGCGGTGGTGACAGGATCGTCCTCAGGCATCGGGCAGGCTATTGCGGTGAGACTCGCAGCCGAAGGCGCGGCCGTCGTGATCGACTATCGGGGCCATGCCGACGGCGCGCAGGAGACGGAGAATCAGGTCAAACGGGCGAACGCCCAGGCCAGGTTCATCTCGGTCCAGGCCGACGTCACGAAGATCCCGGAAACCAACAACCTCATCGAGCAGGCGTGGACCCAGCTGGGAGGATGCGACATCCTGGTCAACAACGCCGGCATCGAGAAGGGCGGCGACTTCTGGGACGTCACCGAAGCCGACTATGACGCGGTCCTCAACGTCAATCTCAAGGGCGCTTTCTTTCTCACCCAGGCGTTCGTGCGCCGGCTGCGCGATGCGAAGAAGCCCGGCCGCGTGATCAACATCTCCTCCGTGCATGAGGACATGGTCTTTCCGCACTTCGCCAGCTACTGCGCCGCCAAAGGCGGCCTGCGCATGCTCATGCGCGATCTCGCCGTGGAGCTGGGGCCGCTCGGCATTACGGTCAACAATGTAGCCCCGGGAGCGATCGTCACCCCCATCAACAAGTCGCTGCTGGAGGATCGCAGCAAGCTCGATCCTCTGCTCCGAAACATTCCCCTGGGACGTATGGGGACCGCCGAAGAGGTGGCCGGTCTGGTCGCCTGGCTGGCGTCGGACGAAGCTACCTATGTGACAGGATCGACCTACTTCATCGACGGCGGCCTGATCCGGAACTACCACGAGCAGTAGCCGCCGCGCTGCTCTGTCCACCACCGCCGGAGCCTTTGTGCCCCGGGCGGGCAATGCAGGAGAATAGGGCCATGGAGCTTCTGGTGTATTCCGCCGCCTGGTGCCGTGACTGCCGCGAGGCCAAGCGGTTTTTGACAAAGCATTCCATCCCGTACACCGAGATCGACATCGAGCGGGTCCCCGGCGCCGCCGACGAGGTCATCGCCCACACCGGCAAGCGGGCCATCCCGCAGTTTGTGCTCGACGGCAAGTGGATCCAGCCCTATCGCCCGGGCCGCGGCTTCCTTCATCGGGAGATGGCAGAGCTCTTCCATGTCAGCGCCACCTGAAGGCAGCGCACCTGAGGCAGCACCACCTGAGGCAGCACCACCTGAGCAGCGCTGCCACCCGGATACAGCGACCTCAACTCAGGCACAACAATGCTGCCGGCCAGCACGGCCAGCAGCATTGCGCTGCAAATCTGCTGAGTTCCCCCTACTGCGAAGCCGCGGAAACTTCAGCGCCCGAATCGCCCCCCTGCACTCCGGGAGGCGGTCCGCCGTTGCCCTCCGCGGGTGGATTCACGGCCCGTAGCATCTCGATCAGCCGATCCGTATGCCGCGCCAGCTCCTGCAGATGCTCCGGCACCATCTTCGCCAGCAGCTCATGCCCGTGCGGCGTCAGCCGGATGATCGAACGCCGCAGGTCGCGCTCGTCGGTATGCCGGCTCACCAGCCCCGCCCGCTCCGCGCGATCCACCAACTCCACCGTGCTGTTGTGCCGCAGAATCATTCGCTCCGCGATGTAGCTGATCGACGCTGCCTGCCCCGCCGGCACCGACCCCACCACCTGCAGCAACTGATACTGCTGCGCCTGAATCCCGTAACGCTCCGAGGCACTTTCGCTGAAGCTCAGGAACTGACGAAGGTGAAATCGAAAATCAGCCAGCTCCTTGAGCCGCGGAATCTCTCCACCCCGCGCAATCTCTCCACTCTCGGAAATCTCTGCGTTGCCGTTCGCCTGATCGTCCATACGTTCTGCTCCATTCCTATCGCATCGCGATAACTAGCCCACTGCCGTTTTCAAAGGACAGCTACACTGGAAACCGAATCCCTGGAACCGAATTCCAACTCTCCGAAGCTGGGAGTTTCGATGCCGCGTACACGCCCCGAGTTCGTCGTCCCGGGTTATACGCACAACGACCGAGTTGGTTCCTATTGCATTGTCATCAAATTGTCACAACATTGTCGGAGAGCTGATGATCCCCCGTTACACCCGCCCGGAGATGCACTCCGTCTGGTCTGAGCAACGCCGGTACGAGAACTGGCTGCGCGTCGAACTCGCCGCCACCGATACCCTGTCACGCGCCGGCATCGTTCCTGCCGACGCCGCCGCCGCGCTTCGCACCCGTGCAAGCTTCACCGTCGACCGCATCCACACTCTGGAGAACGAGCTGCGGCACGATGTTTTGGCCTTCACAACCGCTGTCTCTGAATCCGTAGGCCCTGAAGCTCGGTGGCTGCATTACGGCCTGACCTCGACCGACGTCGTCGACACGGCACAGGCACTTG
>DATLMQ010000272.1:0-17314 GCA_035537215.1 Acidobacteriaceae bacterium | reverse complement strand
AACCATGTTGAAAGGAACGCTGGGCTCGGGCTTCTGCTCGCCCGCATTGATCTGCCCGGAGGCATGTGAGGCCGCCAGAGCCACAAATAGCCCTGCGATTGCTAGCTGTTTCATTCGTCGTCCTCTGTCTGTGTGTATGTCGATTGGTGGCGCGGCAATGAATCCAGCATACGATGAGGATTCTTCCGGACTCTTCTTGTACGCAGGCAGCCGCCAAAAAGACGAGTGGATGGCCGGACAAACACAGAGATCTCCCTCCTTCGTGACGGCTCCTATAGCTGCTTTTATGCAGCGTGTGGGGGCCGCGCCTGGACCTTCATCATCATGGGGAACTTGGGGCGGAACGTGATCTTGGCCTGGGGGACGATGGGGAAGCGGGGCAAGAACTGGAGGCGCCAGCGCTGGGCGATGGTGGCCAGCGAGAGGATGCCTTCCATCCAGGCGAAGCCTTCGCCGATGCACTGACGGCGGCCGCCGCCGAAGGGGAAGTAGACGAAGCGGGGGCGGGCGGCCTTGGCTTCGGGGGTGTGGCGTTCGGGGCGGAAGGCCAGGGGATCGTCCCACCACTCGGGGGCGCGGTGCATGACGTACTGGCTGAAAAAGAAGTGCGCGCCGGGAGGGATGCGAAACTCGCCGAGCTGGACGGGCTGGGTGGACTGCCGGCCCATGGCCCAGGCGGGCGGATAGAGACGCATGGATTCGGCGAAGACCATCTCGGTGTAGCGGAGGTTGGGGAGGTCTTCGAGGGTGGCGGGGCGGCCGCCGAGGACGGTGTCCACCTCGCGGGCCATGGTGTCGAAGCAGCCGGGGTTCTGGCTGAGGAGATACCAGGTCCAGGCGAGGGCGTTGGCGACGGTCTCGTAGCCGGCGAGGAAGATGGTGAGGGCTTCGTCGCGGACCTGCTCGTCGGTCATGCCGCCGGTGGAGGCGGTGGTGGCGTCGCCTTCGTCCTGCGCGGAGAGCAGCATGGAGAGGAGGTCGCGGCGGCCTTCGAGCACATCGCGCGGAAGGGCGCGGCGGCCGGCGATCATGCGCGTGACGATCGCGTCCAGGCGAGCGCGGGAGCGGCGGAACTGCACGATGCCGGGGATGGGCCAGTGGAGCACGGACTCGAGCCTGGGGAAGGCGACGAGGAAGTTGTAGAGGCCCATGATGGTGTTGACCTCGTCGGCGACGGAGAGGATCTCGGGAGTGACCTCCTGGTCGAAGAGGGTGCGCGCGATGATCTGCAGGCTGAGGTGCATCATGGCGGCGGAGATGTCGAGCTCCTGCGCATCGTGCCAGGAGTCGCGCAGGGCGGTGGCGTCGGCGACGATCTGGCCGGCGTACCCGGCGATGCGCTGGCGGTGAAAGGCGGGCGCGGCGATGCGGCGCTGGCGCATGTGGATGGGGTCGTCGGAGGTGATGAGGCCTTCGCCGAGCAGGATCTTCATCCGGCGCAGGGTGCGCTCCTTGACGAAGGAGCCGGCCTGGTTGATGAGGATCTCGTTGATCCACTCCGGCTGGTTGACGAAGACGATCATGGTCCCGAAGAAGCGATAGTGCGCGATGGGACCGAAGCGGGCGTGGAGGTGCTCGAAGAGCGGAATGGGCTGGCCGAAGTTGACCCAGGGGCGGCGGAAGTAGCGGTGCAGCGGGCGGCGCAGGCCGGGGGGAAGACGCCATTCGCCATCCTGGCGGGGACCGATGTAGTCGCCGGGATAGGCGGTGGAGGTCACGGTGTCTCCGGGAAGCCCGCGGGCGGGGAGGATGCCGCGGGCGGGGAGAGGGTGGAGCTCTCGAGGCGCTGGCGGACGATCGCGAGGATGTGTTCGGCGATGCTGTCGATGGTGCCGGGCTCATCGAGCAGGACGACGCGCCGGGTGTCGCGCCGGGCGATGGCGCAGTAGCCCTCGTAGATGCGGCGGTAGAAGTCGTCGCCTTCGCGCTCGAAGCGGTTTTCGTCGGCTCCGGTCTGGCGCGACTGGCGCTCGTTGCGGCGGCGGGCGCGGGCGAGCGAGGCGTCGACCGGCGGGAGCAGAAGAAGCGTGAGGTCGGGCTGGACACCGTTGCAGGCGGCCTGATGCATGGCGAGGATGCGCTCGGTGCCGAGGCCGCGGCCGGCGCCCTGGTAGGCCTCCGACGAGTCGGTGTAGCGGTCGCAGAGGACGATCTCGCCGCGGTCGAGGGCGGGCAGGATGATCTGGTGGAGCGACTGGGCGCGGTCGGCGAACATGAGCGCCATCTCGGCCGTGGGGGCGATGGCGCCGAGCTCGGCTTCGGAGCGGGAGTCCAGGAGCACGCCGCGGATGCGGTCGCCGAGGGCGGTGCCTCCGGGCTGGCGGAGGGTGACGACCGAGCGGCCCTCGGCGGTGAGGGTTTCGGCGAGGCGGCGCAGCTGGGTGGTCTTGCCGGCCCCGTCCAGACCTTCGAAGGTGATGAAGAAGCCGCGGCGCACGTCCCGAGTCTACTGCAGGGAAAGGGGCGGCATCCTACGGGATGAAGCGGGCCTGAAGGGAACGGCGAGCTCGCGAAAGGGAGCTTTATGGTCGCGATCATGCTGTTGGGAATTCTGGTGGTGGCAGGGGTGGCGCTGGCGCTGGTGGCTTACAGCTCGAACCAGCGCAAGCGCGCCGGGCAGAGCGGCGAGGACGCGGTGCGCGATCAGCAGGTGAAGACGCCGCGCGCGGATCCGCCGAACGTGTAACCGGCTGCCGGAGGCGCCGGTGCTAGGGGGCGAGGTGGGGGCTCCAGGATGCGCCGGAGGGGGTGAGCTCGATGCCGAGCTGGCCCTGCTGGCCCTCGTGGAGTTCGGGGCCGGTGGAGGTGTGCTCGTGGTGAGCGGCGTCGGTCCAGGTGACCTTGGTGGGGCCGTTGCCGAGGATCTTGAAGCGATAGGTGAAGGTGGCGTCCGCAGGCAGGGATTCACGGCCGAAGCTGGCGGTGGGGTAGTCGACCTCCAGCAGGCTGACGGGGCCGCCGCTGTGGTTGGACAGGGTGGCCGAGACGAACGCGGACCTGCAGGCCGACAGCGCGAAGAGGGCTGGGAGGACGGACAGCGCCAGAAGGCGAGCGGCGGAGCGCCGGATGCGGGTGAGAACGGACACGGGTTCAGCGTAGCAGGGTGGAGGGGAGCGAAGGCGTCTGCCCACGGATGGGCCGTGCGGGTTATGACTTTTCCGCCGAGCGCAGACGGCGGAGGAGGTCGGGGAGGCGGTTGACGGCGGCCACGGTGCGGAGCCACGCCTTGTTGTCCATGGCCGGGTAGCCGCTCACGATGGCGCCGGGGGCGACGTCGGAGGGGATGCCTGTCTGGGCGGTGGCGACCGCGCCGTCGCCTACGGTGAGATGGCCGGCGACGCCGACCTGTCCGGCGAGGATGACGTTTTTGCCGACGGTGGTGGATCCGGCGAGGCCGACCTGGGCGCAGAGCAGGGTGTTTTCGCCGACGGTGGAGCCGTGGCCGACCTGCACGAGGTTGTCGATTTTGGCGCCGCGGCCGATGCTGGTCTCGCCGACCGAGGCGCGGTCGATGCAGGCGTTGGCCTGGACCTCGACGGCGTCCTCAAGGACCGTGAGGCCGGTCTGGGGGATCTTGGACCAGCGGCCGTGGGGATCCTTGGCGAAGCCGAAGCCGTCGGCTCCGATGACAGCACCGTTCTGGAGGGTGACGTCGTCGCCCAGGCGGCAGTCTTCGCGGACGATGGCGTGGGCGTGGGCGAAGAAGCGGTGGCCGATGGCGGCGCCGGGATAGAGGACCACGTGCGCGAGCAGGACGGCGTCGTCGCCGAGGCGGACGTCGTCACCGACTACGACGTAGGGGCCGATGTGGGTGCGCGCGCCGATGCGGGCCGAAGGGCTGACGACGGCCGTGGGGTGGACGCCGGGGGCGAAGCGCCGGGGAGGATGGAAGTGCTCGAGAGCGCGGGCGAAGGCGAGATAGGCGTTGGGCAGACGGAGGGTGGGCAGCGGGAGCTCGGGCGCGCTGGGTTCGACCAGCAGAGCGCCGGCGTGGGTGGAGCGGGCGAGCGGGGTGTAGCGGAGGTTGGTGAGAAAACTGAGGTCGTGAGGGCCGGCCTTCTCCAGACCGGCGACGCCGGTGATCTCGAGCGCCGCGGCGGTGGCGGCGTCGCGCCCGGGGGCAGGGACCAGGGTGGCGCCGAGCTGTTCGGCCAGATCGCCCAGCTGCATGGCTGGGATTGTAGCGGAGGGAGGGTGGGACGTGGCAGACGGTCGCCCCTGGAGAGTCAACGCGGGGGGTCGTCGTCGAAGAGGGCGGCCTGGCCGATGGGTGTGCGATGGCCGGGCTTCGGGGAGGTGGAGGCGGCTTTGGCGCCGGGCGGGAGGATGAGGCCGAGGGGCTCGAGGTGCTCGATGGCGTGGCGCGGGATGAAGAGGCGCTGGGTGTTGCCGCGGGGGTCGGGCGGGATGAGGAAGAGCCCGCCGACGTCGGCGAGGGTGTCCAGCAGCGAGAGGCTGACCTGGGCGAGGCCTTCGAGGACGTCACCGTCCCGGAGGTGGAGGCGAAGCCAGAGGCCTTCGGCGCGGGGACGGGCGGCGAAACGGCGGCGGTCGAGGCGCTCGGGCGAGGTGAGGTCCGAGGGGTTGAAGTCACGGACAAAGGCGATCCACTTGATTGCGTCGAGGGGGATCGGGGTGACGCGGGCGGAGGGGTCGATGAGCTCAACCTGGCCTGCGGGGGCGGAGAGGTCGTGGGGGAGGTAACCCCAGGCGAGCTGGTCGTCGAGACGTCGGACCACGACCTTCTTTTGGGAGCTCATAGGAAGTTGAGGGTGATGTTGTCAAAATGCGACAAGATTGGCCTTTAAACGCGATTGTCGCACGTAAAGCGCCACGGAAAATGTGCAGAAAACTCCTCCACGATGTACAATTGGGAGTCGCGACGGGCTGAAAAAGCTACGTAAAGGATTACAGGACAGTCACTTAGCTCTCCTGACAATCAGCGCGCCCCTGGAGCTCGAACAGGCGATGGCCGATTACATCTACCTCCTGGAGAACCGGCTTAGCCCGGCCCAGCAGGAGGCGCTCAAGCAGATCCGCGAAGTTGCCCGATCGAGGGCCACGACAGTGTTTCTGGTGGGGGGCGCGGTACGCGACCTGACCAGCGGCACCTCCATCCGGGACCTGGACGTAGTGGTTCAGGGAAGCGCTCTCAAGTTGCGGAAAGAACTGGAGAAAGCGGGCGGCCGCGTGGTCGGCACGAACGAGACGTTCCAGAGCTTGTATCTGACGTTTCCGGGCGGAGTCCGTCTCGAGGTCGGGTCGACACTGGCGGTCACGTTTCCGAAGCCGGGCAAGCCCGTGGTGAAACCGGCAGGCATCCTGGACGACCTGCGGCGGAGGGACTTCACAGCCAATGCGATGGCGATTTCCCTCAACGAGGGGTCGTATGGCCTGCTGATGGATCCGCTGAACGGCGTCGCCGACATCGAGAACCGCGAGCTGCGGCTGGTCTCGAACTATGGGTTTATCGAGGACCCGGCGCGGATGATTCGCGCCACCCGGCTGGGAGGGCGGCTGGGATGGAACATGGAAGAGCGGACGCAGCAGCGCTACGACACGGGCAAGGCCGAGGGGTACATCTCGGCGCTGTCGCCGTGGGAGCGCAGCTACGAGCTGGAGGAGATCTTCCATGAGGAAGATCCTCTGCGGATTCAGCGGAAGCTCGAGGCCGAGGGGTGGAGCGAGGTTCTGTTTCCGGGATGGAATGCGGCGAAGGCGAACGAGGCCGAGGTGGAGAGGCTGCGCGATGTGGTGGGCCAGCTGAACACGATGGGGATCTTTCCGGACCCGTCCGCGGCGTTCTTTCCGCTGCTGGCCGCGAAGCTGGGAGCCAAAGAGACGGCGACGCTGAAAGAGACGTTCGCGCGGCCGGGGTTTGTCGAGGAGATCGAGTCGCTGGAGACAAGAACCAAGGCGCTGGCGACGCAATTTACAAGCAAAGGGAATGCGGCGCCGTCCGATGCGTGGAAGATGCTGTACGGGGCGGAGCCGGAGGCGGTGCTTTCGCTGGCGTTTACGTCCAAGAGTCCGGCGGTTCAGCAGAAGTTCAAGTTGTTCTTCAATGAATGGCCGCAAGCTCGCAACAAGGTTCCGTATGCGTTGATGCAGGAGATGCGGATTTCTCCCGACCTGCAGGGGCACGGCGAGCTTCTGGAGAAGCTGTTCTTCGCGATCATGGACGGGCTGCTGGAGACGCCGGAGCAGACACGGGCGTTTCTTGAGCCGTACTCGCCGCCCGCGCCACCACCGCCGCCGAATCTGCGGCGCCGGCCAGCCAAGCGCGAGACCAAGGCGGCGAAGTCCAAGGCAGCGAAGCCGACCGCACCGGTAGTACGGGTGGACGACCAGGACGGGATCGCCGCTGGTGCGCCGAGCGCGATCGAGGGTGCGGCGGACCGAGCGAGTGTTGCGCCTGCGGCGGTTACGGCGACGGCTGCGCCCGCGAAAGTGGCGGCGGCCAAGAATGGGGCAGCCCGGAACGGGGGTTCGCCCGCGGCGGCCAAGAAAGGATCGTCGGCCGGACCAGCCGCTACGGTGGCGGCTGCGGTACCTCCGGCGGCGAAGCCGAGTGCGGGGGCCAAGGACCGGCCGGCCGCGAAGCCCAGTCCAGCTCCGGGAAAGAGCGTCCAGGCAACTGGCACAGCTAAGGCGGCGAGCGCGGGCAAGGCGGCGAACACAAGCAAGGCAGCCAAGCCGGCCCCACCTGTAAAGGCCAAGGCTCCGGCGGCGGGGGCCAAGGCTCCGGTGGGGGCCAAGACCGGCTCTCGGAAACCTGTCGTCAAAGCGCCGGCGAAGGGAGCCAAGGCTGCGCCGCCGAAGCGGCCTGCCGTCGTGGCCAAAGCTGCGGGCAAGGTCCCTGCAAAGGCTCCGGCAAAAGCTGCGGTGAAAGGTCCGGCCAAGGGAGCGCAGGCAAAGGCTCCGGCGAAACGGCCGGCCCCGGCCAAGGCTCCGGCGAAGAAGGCTGTGGCCGCGAAGAAGGCGGCGGCGCCGGCACGTCCGGCCAAGAAGTCAGCGCGCCGCTAGAAGCCAGCGCGCCGCGGGGAGTCAGCGCTGTCGCTGGGAGCCAGAGCTGCCAGGAAGTCAGCACGAGCTCTAGCTCAGGGCTGTCAGGAAGTTGCACGTCGGGGAGTCAGTGCGGCGGTAGCAGGGCTGCTGGTCGCCGGGCGCTCGATAGGGAGAGCCGAGGGTGCGGGCTGGTCGCTAGTCGCGGCTGCGTTTGCGGACTTCGATGTTCAGGCGCTTGATCTTCTGGTTGAGCGTGGAGAGCGGGATGCGGAAGTACTCGGCCGCGTCGGTCTGGTTCCAGTTGGAGCGTTCGAGGCGGTCGGCGATGATGCGGCGCTCGATCTCTTCCATGACATCGAAGAGCGAGGCGTCGGGCCGCTGCTCGAGCAGGTTGGTGTTGTAGGTGTGGCCGCGAAGCTGGGCCGGGAAGAGCTCGGGGCCGATTTTGCCTGCGGTCGGCGAGCCGGACTGGGGTCCGGTGGAGAGCACGACGCAGCGCTCGATAACGTTTTCGAGCTCGCGGACGTTGCCTGGCCACTCGTGCTCCATGAGGATGCGCAGGGCTTCGGGGGTGAGCTCGGGGGTGGGGAAGCCGTTCTCTTCGGCGTAGACCTTGAGGTAATGCGTGGCCAGCAGGGGGATGTCTTCCTTGCGGGCGCGCAGGGGCGGCAGCTCGACCGAGATGACGTTGAGGCGATAGAAGAGGTCTTCGCGGAAGCGGCCGTCCTTGACCGCCTGCTGCAGGTTGACGTTGGTCGCGGCGACGATGCGGACGTCGGCGTGGATCTCCTGTGTGCCGCCGAGGCGCATGAAGCGTCGATCCTGGAGGACGCGCAGGATTTTGGCCTGCATGTCCATGGTCATGGTGCCGATCTCGTCGAGAAAGAGAGTGCCGGTGTCGGCTACCTCGAAGAGGCCCTTCTTGGCGGCGACGGCGGAGGTGAAGGCGCCGCGCTCGTGGCCGAAGAGGGTGGATTCGAGCAGGTCGGAGGGGACGGCGCCGGTGTTGACGGGGATGAACGGCTTGTCGCGGCGCGGGGAGTGGGCGTGGATCGCTTTGGCGATGAGCTCTTTCCCGGTACCGCTTTCGCCCTGGATCAGGACGGTGGAGCGGCTGGGAGCGACCTGGGCGACGAGGTCGAAGAGCGTGAGCATGATCTCGCTCTTGCCGACGATGTTGGAGAAGGAGTAGCGCTGCTTGAGGGTGCGCTTGAGGTGGACGACCTCGCGCTCGGCGTGATGGCGGCCGATGGCGGCGCGGATGTCGGCGAGCAGCTTCTCGTTATCCCAGGGCTTCTGGATGAAGTTGGAGGCGCCGGCGCGGATGGCGTCGACCACGTTGCCGACGGTGCCGTAGGCGGTGATCATGATGACCGGAAGCTCGGGGGCGAGGTTCTTGAGGCGCGGCAGGAGGTCGATGCCGCTTTCGCCGGGAAGAGCGAGATCGAGCAAAAGCAGGTCATAGGTGCTGCGGGTGAGCAGGTCGAGGCCCGTGGAGCCATCGGGGGCTAGATCGACGGTGAAGCCTTCGAGGGTGAGGAGGGTTTCGAGGGAGTCGCGGATGCCGGCCTCGTCATCGATGATGAGGATGCGGGGCTGGGCGGAGCCGGAGACGCTGGAGGTTTCGGCGGAGGGGCGTTCGACGCCGATGGCGGTGCTAGACATGGAGAACCTTGCCTTCGTCCGTGGGCTTGGCACCGCTGGGGTGGAGACCGCGGGCTGAGGAGGGGATGTCGGCGGCAGGGAAGGCGACTTCGAAGACGGTGCCCTCGCCGACGGTGCTGGAGACATCGATGGTGCCGGCGTGCTCCTGCACGATGCCATAGGTGACGGCGAGGCCGAGGCCGGTGCCTTTGCGCTGACCGGCGGCGGGATTGGATTTGGTGGTGAAGAAGGGATCGTAGATGCGGCGGAGGACGGAATCAGGCATACCTATACCATTGTCCTCTACCCGGAGGCGAACGCCGGTGGGGGAGCGGTGGGTGGTGATGCGGATCTGGCCTTCCTTGCGGTCCTGAAGGGCGTCTTTCGCGTTGAGGACGAAGTTGACCAGGACCTGCTGGAGCTTGCCGCGGTTGCCGGAGATGGAGGGCAGCTCGGGCTCAAGGGAGGTCTGGATCTTGATGCTGGCCGAGCGGAGCTGGTGCTCGAGCAGGAGGATGGTTTCGCGGACGACGCTGTTGAGGTCGACGCGGGTGAACTCGACCGATCCCATGCGGGAGAAGTTCAGCAGGCCGTTGACGATCTCGGAGGCGCGGAAGGTCTGCTGGGTGATCTTCTCGAGGACGGGCTGGAGACGGGCGTTGGTGGCGTCGTCGGCGCGAAGCTGCTTGCCGAGCATCTGGGTGTAGCTGGAGATGACGGCGAGCGGGGTGTTGACCTCGTGGGCGACGCCGGCGGCGAGCAGGCCGATGGAGGAGAGCTTCTCGGACTGGGTGAGCTGGGCTTCCATGTTGATGCGGTCGGTGATGTCGTCGACGATGACGATGCGGCCGACGGCCTGGAACTCGCGATTGAGCAGGGGAGCGATGGTGATGTTGGCGGTGCGGATCTCCGCGCCGGGGGTGTTGAGGCGGAACTTGTAGAGGGTGGAGATGCCCTGCTCGCTGCGGACGCGGTCGAACTCGTTGAGGAACTCGGAGGGGAAGACGGCGGAGAGGGGATGGCCGATGGCTTCGGCGCGGGGGGTGGCGTACATGACCTCCATCTGCGCGTTCCAGCTCTCGATGCGGTCCTGGAGGTCGACGGCGAAGACGCCGACGGAGATGGACTCGACGATGTTCTCGTTGAAGTCGTGGAGGCGCTCGTAGTCGAGGACTTTCTGCTCGAGGCGGCGGTAGAGCTGGGCGTTCTGGATGGCGATACCGATGTAGCCGGCGAGGGATTCGAGCAGGACCATGTCCTCGCTGGAGAGGAAGTCGCCGCTGGCGGTGCGGCCGAGCCCGAGGACGGCGACGGTGGCGGCGCCGGCTCCCTGGTGGCGGGCGGCGCGACAGGCGATGTAGTAGTTCAGGTCGAGGTTGGCGGCGGTCTGCTTTTGCGGCTCGGGGAGGCGAAGCAGGGCGTTGGGGCTCTCGAAGAAGAGGTGGTTGCCGGCGTCGGTGTCGTCGAAGCTGAGGAAGCCGAGGTCGAGGGCGGGGGAGGCCTGGGCAGCGGGGGAGAGGCCGTGGGAGGCGACCAGGGTGAAGCGGGAAGAGGCGGAGGGGTCCTCGGCGGGGAGGAAGACGGCGACGCGGGTGACGAGCAGGGTTTCGGGGAGCTCCTCGACGATGGAGCTGACCAGGGCGGAGAGGTCGGTCTGGGCGTTGAGCTCGCGGCCGAAGCGGATGAGGGTCTCGCGGTAATCGAGGCGCTTGGGGTCGAAGACGCGGTCGACCCAGGCCTGGATCATGCGCTTGAGAGGATCAAAGAGCAGGCCGGTGATGATGACGGCAGCGATGAGGCCCCAGGTGCCGAGGCTCTGGAAGCGGGTGTGGACGACTTCAGCCGAGACCGCGATGACGGAGAAGTAAAGGCCGACCAGGGCGGCGGTGACCAGGGTATAGGTGACGCCGCGCTTGAAGATGAGGTCGACGTCCATGAGGCGATAGCGGACGATGGCCCAGCTGAAGGTGAGCGGAAGAAGGACGAGCGAGAGGACCGCGACCTTGACCAGAGCGCCGGGGGTGTTGGCGTCGGCGAGGAAGGGGATGACATAGAAGCCGGTGAAGGGAAGGACGGTGAGCAGGGTTCCGCGTGAGAGCCACTTGAGCTGCTGGCGCTGGAGGGGCTGCGTTTCGCGGTGGTAGCGGACCCAGAAGACGACCGCCGCGACGACGTAGTAGACGGCCAGGTAGGCGTAGTCGATCTGATCGAGCCGGTGCTGGAGCTGCTCGGTGGCGGACCAGTGCGCGAGGGAGAGAAAGCGGAGCAGGACCAGCAGGGCTCCCGGGGCGTAGAGCGGAGCGTAAACGAGGCCACTGCGGTGGCGGCGCTGGCGCTCGCCGGAGAAGCTGAGGGCGAAGTGCAGAAAGAGCGCGGGCTGCAGGGCGGTCGCCTGCACGTTGGCCCAGTAGATGGCGAGGTCGAGCCCATTCAGGACGCCCGTGTACTTGAAGGCGTAGAGGATGAACGACATCAGGCAGAAGACGTAGAAGTGGGTGGACTTGGGGGCGGTCCAGCGACGGAACAGGACGTAGAGGCCGATGGCGAGGTAGATCAGCGCAATGAGGCGCATGACCTGGAAGTCGGTGCGGTCGGCCGGCTCGAGGATGACGCCGATGTCGAGCGAGGCGGGTTTGGGGGCCTCGGCGGTCTGGCGCAGAAGAGAGTAGGTCGCGTGGGACCAGACGCCGATGCGGGTGATCTGGCGCTCCTGGGCGGCGACGGAGCGGGTGGGAGCGGCGTTGATGGCGGTGAGGACGTCGCCGCGGCGGATGCCGGCGCGATGGGCGGGGCTGCCGGAGGGAACGCTGGCGGCACGCAGGCCACCGGTGGTTTCAGCCCAGCGAACGCCGTCGGTGGGGGCTTCGTACCCGCTCTCCTGGACGACGTTGGCGATGGCCAGAGCGAAGGCCGCCACCGTCACCACGGCGAGGAGGATGGCGAGGAGTCGAGTTTGGGAGCCGCTTCTCACCGGGGTGCCCTTGGCGTGCAGGGTAGAGATGCTTTATACGTGAGCAACTGTACTGCCAAACCTGCAGTCAAGCGTGCCTCGGCGCCAGGAGGAGTCGAAAGGGTGAACCTTGCATAAAACCATAGACCTCTATGGGTTTCGGGAACACTCCCATTCTGCTGCATCAGGGGTGATTCCGCACCCCTATTGTTGGCTTGACCGACCGTCTCATCTCCTGTGAACTGGAAGGATCATGATTGACTTACGGCAAAATGCCGACGCTCGTTCCATCCTGGAGCGAGATGCGGATCATCTTCTGCCCGTGTACGCGCGATATCCGGTAGTGATGGAGCGCGGAGACGGTGTGTACCTGTTCGACAGCTCGGGCAACAGGTACCTCGATTTTATGGCCGGCCTCGGAGTGAATGCTCTGGGCCACGCGCATCCCCGGATGGTGGCGGCCATGGCCGACCAGGCGGGCAAGCTGGTGCACCTGTCGCCGCAATATGCGAGCCGGTATCCGGGGGAGCTGGCCGAGCGGCTGTGTGCGCTCTCGGGGCTGAAGGGTGTGTTCTATTCCACCGGTGGATCCGAGGCTGTGGAGGGAGCGCTGAAGCTGGCCCGGACCCATGCCCGCCGGAACTTCAGCCACCCGAAGCATGGGATCGTGGCGCTGCGGAACTCGTACCACGGGCGCACGTACGGTTCGCTGTCGGTAACGGGGCAGGAGAAGTACCGGATGGACTTTGGGCCGGGGCTGCCGCATGTGACCTTTGTGGACCGCGAGGACCTGGCCCAGTTGCGGGCCGCGGTGACGGCGGATACGGCGGCGGTGGTGATGGAGCCGCTGCTGGGCGAGGGTGGCGTGTATGTGCTCTCGGCGGAGTATATGCAGGAGGCGCGGCGGCTGGCGGACCAGCACGGAGCGCTGCTGATTCTGGATGAGATTCAGTCCGGGCTGGGGCGAACGGGTGAGTGGTTCGCGTACAGCGCCAGCGGCGTGCAGCCGGATGTGCTGATCCTGGGTAAGCCGCTGGGCGGAGGGTTGCCGCTGAGCGCGCTCCTGGTGAACGAGACGCTGTTTGACGCGTTCGGTATGGCCAAGCACGGGAGCACGCTGGGCGGAAGTCCGTTTGCGTGCCGGCTGGGCCTGGAGTTCCTGAGCATTGTGGAGGATGAGGAGCTGCTTCCACGGGTGAGGGATACGGGCGAGTATCTGCTGGCGGGCCTGGAGGCCCTGGCGGAGCTGGTGGGCAACGGGGTGGAGGCGCGCGGGCGCGGGCTGCTGCTGGGGCTCGACCTGCAGAAGCCGGCCCGGCCGGTGGCGGAAGAGGCGCTGGCCCATGGGTTCCTGCTCAACGTGGTGCAGAACCAGGTGCTGCGGTTTCTGCCGCCGTTCCTGCTGGAGCGGCATCATGTGGACCTCGGGATCGACCTTCTGCACCGGCAGCTGACGACGGGGAGTGCGAGCCTGCGGGGAAGCTCCGCCGAGGCGCTGGTGCCGGCGACGGCGTAGACGGGACAGGATCCTGAAGCATGCTGGAGCGGCGAAGCGTTCAGGCGGGACGTCTGCGCCTCTCCTATCTGGAGCAGGGCACGGCTGCCGCGGGGGAGCCGACGCTGGTGCTGCTGCACGGGCTGATGGGAACGGCGTCGACCTATATTCCCATGCTGCAGGCGATGCCTCCGCAGCGGCATGTGATCGCGCTGGACCTGCCGGGGGCGGGGGGATCGGAACGTGGACCGCGGATGCGGGCTACGCTGGCCGCGGTGGCCGATCACGTGGTGCATGCGCTGGATGCGCTGGGACTGAGTGCACCGGTGCTGGTGGGCCACTCGCATGGGGGCGCGGTGTCGCTGTACCTGGCGGCGCTGTACCCGGAGCGGGCGAGCGGTCTGGTGCTGGTGTCTCCGGCGCACCCGTACTTCCGGCATGCGGACCAGCTGATCCGGTTCTACATGTCGCCCGTCGGCAAGGCGTTTGCGCACACGATCCCGTGGTACCCCGCGTGGCTGCAGATGATAGGGCTGCGACGCATGGCGGGGCCGCAGAGCTGGGATAGGCCGGAGCGGCTGGTTCCATACCGTGAGAACCTGCGGACAAGCGGGACGATCACGCATCTGCTGAAGCTGCTGCGGTCCTGGCACATCGATATGACGGAGCTGCGGCACCTGCTGCAGGCGCCGTTCCGGAAGCCCACGCTGCTCATCTGGGGAGACCACGACCGCGCGGTTCCGCTGAGTACAGCTGGAGATTTGCAGCGATGGCTGCTGCGGAGCGAGCTGCGGGTGCTGGAAGGCGTGGGCCACCGGCCGGCGGAGGAGCAGCCGGGACCGTGCGCGGAGGCCATTGAGGTGTGGCTGGCGACGACCGGCCCGGTACGGTCGAATGCCGGGGAGTAGGCTTCGAGGTCTGGATGGTCCAAGCGCAGTCCTGTGGGATCGGCAGATGCGAATTCGGTTGAGGTGACGGGTCTTGGGGACTAGGGCATCGGGGTAAGGCCGAACTCTTCGGTGAGCCAGGAGCGGAGGGCGGCGCTCATGCGGTCCAGCTTGGGCTCGGGCGAGCCGGGGATCCCGGCGAAGAAGTGGTCGGCGCCTTCGATGAAGGCGATGCGCTTGGGCTCCGCGGCGGCGACCAGAAAGGCTTCCAGGGTGCCGCGAGGGCTGAACTCGTCGTGGTCGCCGGACAGGAACAGCTTGGGGAGCGAGCCGCAGGCTGGCAGGAAGTCGTAGCGGTAGTCACGGCCGGCGGCGCGGACGGGGAGGCCGAGGCCGACGAGGCCGCGGAGGCGGCTGTCGCCGCAGCAGGCACGGAGGCCGACGTTGGAGCCGAAGGAGAAGCCGGCAAAGAGGATAGGCAGACCGTAGCGGCGGTCGAGCCAGTCGAGGGCGGAGCGGACGTCGTCGACCTCGCCACGGCCTTCGTCGTGGGTGCCTTCGCTGAGCCCGGTGCCGCGGAAGTTGAAACGGAGGACGGGCAGGCCGAAGGCGGAGAAGGCTTTGGCGCTGTGGTAGACGACCTTGTTGTGCATGGTGCCGCCGCCGAGGGGGTGGGGGTGGGCGACGAGCACGGCGTAGAGGGCGTCGGGGTGGCCGGTGTTGAGAAGGGCCTCGAGGCGGCCGGCGGGTCCGCGGAGATCCTCGATGGTCTGGACTTGCGAGCGGAAGCTTATAACGGTAACCCCCAAGGTCTTCGGTTCAAAAACGACTTAGCGGGAGTCTATCCGGCCTTCAAGGGCCGCTCAAGCGGACAGTGGCTTGGATCTAAACCCCTCCTTTACAAGGATAATTGAGGTTGCGTCCGTCACGCGGCGTGCAGCATCCATTCTGAGAATGCTCTCCTCTTTCTCAGTAACAAGCCGATGTCACATAGGCCCTGAACCGTAATCTAGCCTGGCTTCATCCACAATGACAGCTGCCTTCGCGCCGCGTTCGGGACGCGGTTGGATCCTGACACTCAATATTATGTGACACCTATCCTGCGGGGTGTTAGCGGGCGTCTTTGAAAGAGCCTAAGTTATTGCCGACCTATCAACCGGCATTCCCACCAAGTAACTCAGGAGAAACGTTGTAACCATCCAGCACGTGCGCTACAAGCAGGCGATGTAGAGAACTCGCATGCGTATCCCGGAAGACTTACGATGTCTCGTTCACTCTGTCACCTTGATCCTCGTCAAGCTCAAGATCGATCCGCGCGTGCAGCCGATCGCTGAATCCAGCTGGCAATTCAAACACACGGTCATCGGCAGTGAGAATGATGATGTTCCGTGTTGAATCCAGAATGGCAGAGCAGATCTCACAATGTTCGAGGTGCTTCTGAACAAGCGTTCGTGTCTCCTCGGATAAGGTCCCATCGAGATATTCGGAGATATAGTCCCATACGTGTTTGCAATCTATGACCATGGGAGCCACCTCCTTTTCGGTGTGCGAGTTACAGTTTTTAGTTGTGGGGCCAGCTGCTTTTGCAACATCATACGCGCTCGGTGCAGGCGAACTTTGACACTGGAAGCGGTGATATTCAAGGCTTCAGCCGTTTCGTTGACGTTCATCTCTTCCACGTCGCGAAGAACGAAGACCTGACGGTAGATGTCGGGAAGGCACGCGATGGCTTGCTGCAGAAGAAGCCTGACCTCCGCCCTCTCGATGGCTTCCGAGGGAATCTCTCGCCAGTCTCGCAATAACGCGGGGGAAACGGCATGGTCTTCGCCGGGAGCCGCATCGAGCGAGTCCACCCGCAGCAGTGTCTTTCTCCGCAGCCGGCTCCTTGCCTCATTCAGCGTGATGCTGATGAGCCAGGTACTGAACTTCGCTTCCGCTCGAAAGGAGGCGAGATTGCGAAAGGCCTTCACGAAGGCTTCCTGGGCCACGTCTTCGGCATCGGCCTCATTCTTCATGTAGGACAAGGCCATCAGGTACACACTGCGCTCGTGGGGGCGAATGAGCGCATGATAGAGCTGCGTCTCTCCCGCGAGAATTGCGGCAATCATCTCCGCTTCAGTGGGATTTGAGGTCACTGGCGTGGTCACTGTTCAAAGGCCTTCACTCGCTGGGCGATCAACGTATCAACAGGCATACTGCAAGCCAAGACAAATCCAATGGACCGCGGAAAGAGACCCCGGAGGAGAAGCACACCACCGGTGCGATTTTCGCGGGGCTGTGGAGTTTGCCTCAGCCGGTTTGAATAAATTGTATTCCCCCGGTAGAGTCTCACAGCCAAAAGCATCGGCGATTTCAGTGAGGATAGCGCCGCTGCTATAGGGCGGTAGAGACGCCGTAGATCTTGCATAAGTTCCTCATGAAACAGCGGCTGCGCACCGCCGACTTCGCGGCTGCGCAACTGCGGCTTCATCGCGCGCTTCGGATCGTTAGAGCTTCGGACAGGCAATCGGTTACAGGAGGGCTCCAGGCGGTTTCTGTAACCGATCCGGCGAACCAGCGTCAGACGGGTACGACCGGGGAGGATCCTGATGCGTCTTCGTCACCTGCTTGCGACTTCCGCTGTTTTGATTGCTGCACATCCTGAACTACGGGCCGGACCTCCGTTAGCTTCCTCACACGCAAATCCAGCCTCCGTCGTGATTGTGGAACTCTTTACCTCAGAAGGCTGCTCCAGTTGCCCTCCAGCCGATAGTCTGCTGCGGCAAGTTCATCTCAAAAAGACCAGCGCGGGGCAGTTGATCGTAGGTATCAGCGAGCATGTCACCTACTGGGACCACCTGGGATGGAAAGACCCATATTCTGCGCAGGTATTTACGGACAGACAGAGCGTCTACGCATCACATCTCTCCCCTGAAGGTCCATATACGCCGCAAATGATCGTCGATGGACACAATCAATTCGTGGGCGGGAACGGGGACGCTCTTCAGCGTGCCCTACAGGACGATGCCCGGCGTACGCATTTTGATCTTCAGATTGTGTCGTCTGTGCTTTCATCCAAACGTCTTGATGTTACTTTTTCCTTCTCAGGGAAGGTCGCAAGTCCACTGGATGTAGTTGCCGTCCTCACCGACGATGTCGATCAATCAAACGTCTCCCAGGGGGAGAACCGCGGGCGGCTGCTTGAACACGTTTCTGTGGCTCGCTCCCTGGCGCGGGTGGCAACCGTAACAGGGGACACACGGAAGTCCTTTCATCTCTCCATTCCAGATGATTTTGAATCAGGACGCGGCCATCATCTGGTGGTCTTTGCCCAGCAGCCACACCAGGGAT
>DATLMQ010000271.1:0-2163 GCA_035537215.1 Acidobacteriaceae bacterium | reverse complement strand
AAGCTACGGGGGTTGGGGCTCGATGGGGGTTGGGGGGCTCAAGCTAGCGGGGTTGCTGGGTGTGTTTTAGTTGAGGCGCTGGAGGCGGGCTATGAGCTTTTCGGCGAGGGGTTCGCCGGATTCGGTCCAGAGGAGGCGGCTGGAGATGCCGCAGTGTTTTTCGACGAGCAGGGTGAAGGCGAGGAGCTTTTCGACGTTGCTCTGGACGCGTTTGGCGCCTTCTTCGTCGAGGGCTTCGTCTTCGGGCTGGCCTTCAAAGGTCCAGGGGGTGTCGAGGCCGAAGTCGACGCGGATGTGGCCGTTCTGCTCGTAGCTGCCGAGGTCGAAGTCGGGGCCGAAGCCGACGATGCGGACGCGGGAGGGCTCGAGGCGCCATTGGGTGTCGAGGCCGGCTGGGCTTCCAGCCCGGCGAGTGGGTTGGCCGGGGACGTCGGAGCTTCCAGCCCAGCGAGGGGGCTCGCCGGGGACGTCGGGGGTGAGCTCGGGGACCCAGAGGCGCCAGCGCATTTCGAACTCGTAGGCGGTGTCGTCGTGGAGCTGCTCGGTGGCTTCGGCGACGGCATTTTCGGGGAGGGAGGCGTCGGTGTCGGCGGAGGACTCGGAGCGCTCGTCGTTGACGAAGATGCGCTGGTAGATGGGGGACTCGGTCCAGTCGATGGGGTAGGCGCTGGCGGCGACGACGCGGGTGAATTCGGTGCCGGGAGCGCCGTCGCGAGAGATGGCGGCGAATTGACGGAGAACACCGACAAGGGCGGACGGAAGGGACTGCAGACGGAAGTTAGGAAACCAAAGACTCAGGTACAGCTGGTCGGCCATGGGGTTGATTGTAGTGTGCCGGGGTGGAGGATGTGGGGTGGCGGAGGGATGAGAAGATGAGCTGAGGCGCGCGATGCGGATGTCGGTGGAAAGGCTTCGGTGGGGTCTGCTGGCGAGCGCAGTGCTGCTGGTGGCGGTCCTGGCGTCGATGCTGGGGTATGCGCGTTACAGGGCGATCAAGGCGTGGCGGCAGATTGTGGCGCACTCGGGTGCGACGCTGTCGCATGATACGAACGGATTTACATACTCGCAGGCGGTGAAGGGGCGGACGGTCTTCACGGTGCATGCGGCGAAGGCGATCCCGGAGGGCGACGGGAGGTACTCGCTGCATGATGCGGTGCTGGTGCTGTATGGGCCGAACGGGGGGCGGGCGGACCGGATCTCGGGAGCGGAGTTCGACTACGACGAGAAGGCCGGGGTGGCGAGGGCGCTGGGCGAGGTGCATATCGACCTGCAGGCACCGGCGGGGCTGGCGGGGGTGGCGGCGGCGAAAGGGGTGCAGGGGCCGGGAGCGAACGGGGCGGCGAATGGGGTAGGGGGGAACGGGGCTTCGGGGGCTGCGCCGGGTGCGGCTCCGGCTGCGGCTCCGGCCGCGGCGCCGGGTGGGGCTGCGGGGCGTGGGTGGGAGCTGGAGAGCGGGATGGAGAGTCCGGGCACGATTCATGTGCGGACCAGCGGGCTGGTGTACATGCACAAGCTGGGGGTGGCGGCGACGAAGGAAGAGGTGGAGATCCAGTACGGGGATTTTCGGGGGTATGCGCGGGGGGCGGAGTTCAACTCGGAAGAGAGCGTGGTGCATCTGCTGGCGGAGGTGAGGGCGGAGACGACGGCGCGGGGGCAGGCGGTGGCGCTGAGGGCGTCAAAGGCGGACCTGGACCGGAACGAGAATGTGGTGCGGCTGGCGGGGCCAGTGGTGCGGTCGGGGGGGAGGGAAGGAAGAGCGGCGGCGGCGGTGGTGCGGATCCGCAAGGACGGGACGGTGGAGCAGGTGCAGGCGAGCGGGCAGGTGATGCTGGCGGCGGGGACGCAGAGGCTGACGGCGGCGAGGATGGAGGCGGCGCTGAGTGGGCAGTCGATGCTGCAGCGGGCGGAGTTTGCGGGGGGCGTGGAGGTGGATGACAGCAGCGCGGAGCGGCCGGTGCATGGGGTGGCGCGGACGCTGACGGTGGCGTGCAACGGGGCGGGGTCGCCGACGGGCGCGGTGGCGGAGGGGCAGGTGGCGGTGGAGATGGACGACCGGGCGGGCGGGGGAGAGGGTGTGCTGCACCGGAGGATGGGAGGGGATCGGATGGTGGTGAGTTTGCGGACGAAGACGCATGGAGAGGCGACGGAGGTGTCGCGGGTGGA